>CAILKQ010000025.1 GCA_903834825.1 uncultured bacterium
AGTTTATTTCCGATGAATTGTCACTTCAAGATCAAGTCTTTCGGTAGAAAACTTCGGTTAATGCTGAGCAAGTTAATGAAATTGATTAAAAAAAATCACTGGGTGAAAAAAAATTAAAATAATTTAAATAAGCCGCAATTTTTTCACATTTCTGCCGTCAGAACCATTGTTCATTTTCAGTGTTTTATAAAACATATACCATATATTTACTTTCCACAAAAAAGAGAAAAATGAGATCAACCCATTTTATCAGGACAGCCGCTATAGCAGGCATCTTCCTGACCCTACAGTTTTTTTCGATTGCACAAAACAGGAGAGAGATGCCTCCTTCCTCTCCAGCCTCAGCCCCAGTGGCTCCAGGCACTGGTGCACCCTCTATGCCTCCAATGGGAGCACCCAAAACAGGCCCTAAGCCTTATAAAGAGGTTATCACAGGCAAGGCAAAATCTTCCAAAGGCCTTTTTACCGTTCACAAAGTAGACGATAAGTTCTATTTTGAGCTCAATGAATCCCTTTTTGGAAGGGAGATCATGGCTATCACCCGTTTCTCCAAGGTTGCAGGTGGCGGTGGCGTCTATGGTGGAGAAATGGCCAACCAACAAGTGGTCAAATTTGAAAAAGGCCCTAGCAACAACATTTTCATGAGGGTTGTTACGGTAATAAGCGTAGCAGATTCAAACCAGCCCATTTACAAGGCAGTGAGGAATTCCAACCTTGATCCAATTGCAGCTGCATTCGATATAAAATCACTCGGCAAGGATTCTAGCGGAGCGGTCATCGATGTAACAGATTTCTTCAAAGGGGATAATCAAGTGGTTTCACTCAATTCCTCCTCAAAAAGAAGGTTCAACCTGACCATGCTGATGGCAGATCGCTCTTACATCGAAACCATCAAGAGTTTCCCCATCAACACTGAGGTGCGCACCGTAAAAACATTTGGTGCCTCTAGTGGTGGCGGATTTGGAGCGGCCCCTTCTCCTTTCCCTTCGCCAAGCCTGCCTGCCGCCAGTGCAGCTGGTGCAGTGACACTGGAAACCAATACATCATTCATTTTGCTTCCTGAAACACCGATGAAGAAAAGGATGAGCGATCAACGTGTAGGTTATTTCGCAGATGACTATACCGTGTATAGCGACAATCAGCAAAAGGTTGAGAATGAGAATTTCATTGTTCGTTGGAATCTCCAACCCAAAAAAGAAGATGTTGAAAGATGGAAAAAAGGTGAACTGGTTGAGCCCCAAAAACCCATTGTATATTATATTGATCCCGCCACACCAAAGAAATGGAGGCCTTACCTGATCAAGGGTATCAATGATTGGCAGGCTGCTTTCGAAAAATCAGGTTTCAAAAATGCCATCATCGGAAAAGAATGGCCAGAGAACGACAGCACCATGAGCCTTGAAGATGCCCGTTTCTCTGTGATCCGGTATTTTGCATCAGACATTGCCAATGCTTACGGACCCAATGTACATGATCCCCGCAGCGGTGAGATCATTGAAAGCCATATCGGTTGGTACCACAATGTAATGAGCCTGGTGCACGATTGGTATTTTGTTCAAGCCGCAGCCGTTGACCCTGATGCACGCAAAATGACCTTTGATGATGACCTGATGGGCAACCTGATCCGTTTTGTTTCATCACATGAAGTAGGCCATACGCTTGGCCTTCGCCACAACATGGGATCCAGCAGCCGGACACCAGTTGAAAAACTGCGCGACAAAACATGGGTTGAAGCCAATGGACATACTGCCTCCATCATGGACTACGCTCGTTTTAACTATGTTGCACAACCAGAAGACAATATCAGCAAAGTAGGCATGTTCCCCCGCATTGGCGACTACGACAAGTGGGCAATCGAATGGGGCTACGGATATGGAGCTGATACAGAAGAGGCAGACAAGAAACAACGCAACAAACTCTACAATGAAAGGATCGCACAAAACCCACGTGTTTGGTTTGGCACCTATGAGAGTGGCAATACATCTGATGCGAGAACACAAAGTGAAGACTTGGGCGACAATGCCATGAAAGCCAGTGAATATGGCATCAAGAACCTGAAAAGGATTGTTACCAAGCTTCCTGAGTGGACAAAAGAGGAAGGCGATCGCTATACCAACCTTGCCCAAATGTATGGCCAGGTGGTGAGCCAGTTCAACCGTTACCTTGGACATGTGGTGCGCAACATTGGTGGATATTATGAAACACAGAAAAGTGTTGAGCAAGCTGGAAGCGTGTTTGAAGCAACGCCCAAAGCCATGCAGAAAGAAGCAGTTGCTTTTGTAAACACGCAATTGTTTACAACCCCAACCTGGATGCTGGACAACAGTATCCTTGACAAGATCAGCAGCCCTACTGGCGACCAACTTGGATCCATCCAGGACAATCTGCTTGGAAGCATTCTTTCCACTGCACGCCTCAGCAGAATGACCAATGCAGCAAACAGGTTCTCCAATACCTACAACATTGATGAGTTGTTCTCTGACCTTAAAAAAGGCATCTGGTCTGAACTTGCAGCCAAAAAGAAAATTGATGGACACAGAAGAAACCTTCAAAAAGCGTATGCCGAAAGAATGATTTCACTGCTGGGCAACAATGCTGGCAATGGCCCGACAATGTCCATGGGTGGTGGAATGAGCATGGCATCCGATACAAAGAAAAGCGACATCACCTCAGTAGTTCGTGCACACCTTGCTTCATTGAAGTCTGAAATACAGACTGCTGCGGCAAACACACCTGATACAATGAGCAAATATCATTTGCAGGATGTTGCTGAAAGAATCAAGAATGCACTTGATCCGAAGTAATCATTGATGACATAGATTTAATGCGGAGCGCCTTCCATCTGGAAGGCGCTCCGCATTAATAACCAAATATATTCTAAGGAAAATCAGAGAAATGGTCTGTTGTCGCTATTCATAGCGCAAAGCAACAATCGGATCAAGCTTTGATGCTTTCATGGCTGGATACAACCCTGCTGTAATTCCTACAGCAGAGCAAGTGATGATGCCGATCGATATGATCTTCCATGGAATGAAAAATGGCGTACCCATGAGGCTTCCTACCAGATTTCCAATGATCACACCCAAAACGATGCCAATTACAGCACCCATGAGGCTGATCAGGGTAGATTCGAAAAGAAACTGTGCACGTATCGAGTTCCTTTTCCCTCCCAGGGCCTTGATCAGTCCTACCTCCTTGGTGCGTTCCGTTACGGCTACCAACATGATGTTCATCAAACCAATGGCAGCACCAACCAGCGTGATGAATCCAATAGCACCAGCTGCAGCAGATATTGTTCCCAATAAATTGATAAACGTTTCTGCAATGCTGTCACTCTTGTCAACATAAAAATTATTGTCTTCTGTTATATCCAAACCCCTGATGGTCCTGAATACACCTTCGGCCTCGCCAATGGCAGACTCCATGAGGTTTATATCTGGCACCATGATGGCCAAGGAAAAAGACTGGTTTCTGCTGGCATAACGCTGACGCACATTGGTATACGTGGAAAAAATCACATTGTCTGCTTGTAAAAAAGAGCTGGATCCTTTTTCTTTGGTGATGCCTACAACCCTGTATTTGTTGTTGCCAACACGGATTACTTTTTCGAGCCCCCGCTCATATTTGCTGCCAAAAAGTTTTGAAGCAACGTCCTTACCGATGATGCAAATATCTTGCCCACTTTCAACATCTGTTTTGTTGAAATTTCTTCCATAGGCAACCTCATAGCCATTGAGCTGTAAATAATTCTCATCGCCTCCATTGATAGAAACAGTTGGATTGGTTTTCTTGTTTTCGAAATTGACCACCTGGTTGCGTGCCCCATTGAGACCGATGCTGACATCTGCAGGATAATCATACATGTCCTTGAATTGCCTGGCCTGACGGTAGGTGATGATTTTACCGGTATTGGACTTTCGCTCTCTTCTGCTTGTTTTTGTATTGGACTGTTTCACGTCTGCTCCCCTTCCAAAAGAAACCTTGCGCTCCTTGAACCTGATGCTGAAAGCATTGGCACCCATGGTCGAGAAACTATCCCTCAGACTGGTGTTCATCGCCTCAATGGCCGTAATGATCCCCACCAGGGCCATGATTCCGAACGCGATGATGGCTACAGTAATACCCGTGCGCAATTTATTGCCCCGAACAGTCCTCCATGCCAGGGCCAGGTTATCCATGAATTTCATGGCATAAAATTAATCAAACCTTTGGTCTGATATTGAAAAGTTTGATGAACGGGCAGCTTTCAATTGCCATTAGGCAAAATACAGGCCTATAACAGGCCTGTCAGGTAATCGGGATGAATACCAAGCACCAAGATGATGATGGCCGCTCCCAGCAAAATAAACCTGAAGGAGGGGCTGAATTCAAGCACCTCCTCATTATTGGGCTCCTTGAAATACATCGCCTGAACAACCCTGAAATAGTAGTAGACACTCACCGCAGCACACAAAATGGCCACAATGGCAAGCCAGAGAAAATTACCATCTTTGATTACGGCAAGCAACATGTAGTATTTGGCAAAAAATCCAGCCGTCAATGGGATTCCAGCAAGAGAAAGAATACAGATCAACATGGAAAATGCGACCAATGGATGTTTTTTGGCAAAGCCATTGAAGGCATCGATTGAATGATCCTTGAATTTGGAGAGCACTGCAAAAATGCCGATGGTTGCAATACTGTAAGCAGCGAAATAAAGTATCATGCCTTGCTTGGCAAAAATATTCATGGCAAAAACACCCAGCATCATGAACCCAGCCTGTGCAATGGAGGAGTAGCTCAACATCCTTTTGACACTCTGCTGGAATACTGCGGTGATGTTTCCAATCACCAGGGTCAGCGTTGCGACTACCGCCATCAGTACCTGCCAGTCTGCCTGAAACTTCCCAAAAGCAGCCTCAAACAACTTAAGGAAGGCAAAGAAGCCAGCTGACTTCACGATGGTGGCCATGAATGATGTAAAAACAGTAGGTGTACCGTCATAAACATCAGGCGTCCAAAAATGGAATGGGGCCGCAGATACTTTGAAAGACATGGAAGCCAACAACAAAACCATGCCAATGGCTTTCATGGGCGAAATGGCACCCAATCCTGCGTTGATGCCTTCCAAATAAAAGGTTCCTGCATCACCATATAAAAAGGCAATACCCATGAGCATGATGCCTGTGGAGAATGAACCCATCAGGAAATATTTCAGGGCAGCCTCATTGCTTTTCAGGTTGGATTTGTCGCTACCGGCCAACACATAAAGCGGGATGGAGATGATCTCGATACCGATGAACAACATCAGCAAAGACTTGAACCCTGCAATGATAGAGATGCCGGAAAGAATGAAAAAAATCAATGCATACAAATCAGATGGGGTCTTTCCGGACTTCTCAATTTCCCTACCGGAAAGCAAAAAATAAACCAGGGTAGAAAAAAGGACAACAGTGTTGAAAATAAGGCCAAACCCATTGTAGGCAAGCATCCCCTTTGTATCAATATTGAAAAAAGAAACACCGAGGTATTCCATCCAATTAACAACCAAAACAGCCAATACACCCAGCGTGGCTACCACAGAAACTGTTCTTGTGTTTTTTGTTGCAAAGCCTGTGTACATCATCAGTACACCCCAAAGCGCAGAAAGAATAATTGCATTCATAATCCCTACAATATTTTAAATGGTAACATACCGGTTTACAATAAGCCCTACAGTTTCATACATCATCTTGAAAAAAGGATCTGGATAAATCCCTACAAAAAGGATCAAGCCGGTGATAACGGTCAACACCATTGCCTGCGTCTTGTTGATATCTACATAGCCTTCAACAGCGGCTACCACCTCACCATAAAATACATGCTTGATCATGTTCAAGGTGTAAACCGCAGAAAAAATAATGCTAAGGCCTGCAAATGCTGCAATCCATGGCTTGAACTGATAGAGTCCGTTGAAGAGCATGAACTCGCCAACAAATGCGTTGGTCAGCGGAAGGGCTATGTTGGCAAATGCTGCAACCACAAGGAAAATGGTGAGCTTGGGCGCTTTTTTGGCAATCCCGCCCAAGGCAGAAATCTTGGTAATACCCGTCTGCGTTTCAATCAGGTCTGCCACGATCCAGAGGGCCATGATGTTGATGCCATGGCTGAACATCTGCAACACCGCACCATTCAGGGCAACCGCCTTCAAGGTAAAAGCACCTGCCGCCATGAGTCCGATGTGCGCAATGGATGAATATGCAATCAATTTCTTGATATTGTCTTGGTAGATGGCCACCAATGAAGCGTATACCATGCCCACTACGATGACAACAATAATGGCCGTATTGAATTGCTTTACTGCCAAAGGAAACAAGGGCAGCAACCATCTCAACAAACCGAACAATCCCATTTTCACCATCACTGCACTCAATACCATGGTGACGGGCGTTGGGGCTTGTTCATAGGCTTCAGGCTGCCATGTGTGCAAAGGAAACAAGGGCATTTTGATGGCAAAAGCAATGAAGAAAAGCAAGAACATCCAGTATTGCTCAACATCAGAAAGTTTAACGTTGTAAAAGGCTACAAGGCTAAATGAACCATTGCTGGTTTTAAGATACATATAAAGAATTCCAATCAGCAGGAACAAGGAACCCACAAAAGTGTAAATGAAAAATTTGAAAGTGGCCTTGATGCGTTTTTCTCCACCCCAAATGGAAGCAAGAAAATAAACAGGAATCAGTGCAAGCTCCCAAAACAGGTAAAACACCAAGGCATCTGTTGCCATAAAAACCCCCATGAGCCCGCACTGCGTGAGCAACATGAGCGCGTAAAAACGGTTGGCATTGGGATACCTGTTGCCGGGAACCAGGAGAAATACCATGGGAAAAACCAATGCAGTCAGCAGACAGAGAACCCTGGTCAAGCCATCAAGGATCAGGCCAAAACTGCTTCCCAGGTTGGGAAGCCAAACATAGCTCACCTGATTGTAAACAAACGATTCGGATGATGAAAAGAAAAGACTGGTCATCATCACCGCCATCGTCAGCAGGGAGAAAACAATGGCACTGGCCCTTGCCACTTTTTCTGATTTGATGAAAAAGGAAATGAGCCCGCCTGCCAATGGCAACCAGATCAACAATGCAGGAAAATTATCAAATGCTGCGAACATATTGAATGCGTTTGGTTATAACTTCCAGAACAACTGGAAGATGAAAAATAGTATGATAGCGATCATCATGATCAAGATATAAGAACCCACCTGACCACTTTGCAATAGGCGCAATTGTCTTGCACTGAATTGCACGCCCTTGCCAACACCATTGACAAGACCATCAATCAATCTATTGTCCACTACCCTGCTCAGGAAAGAAGAAATCCAGTTGATGGGTCTGACGATAATGGCTTCATAGATTTCATCCACGTACCATTTGTTGAAGAGAACAGCTGAAAATCCTGAAGGTGCAGCTGTATCAATATTTTCTTTTGAAAACTTTTTGGAAGCCAAAACAATCATCAACAGGATCAATAACAAAACACCTCCCATCAAAGCAAGTTCTGAGGAATGAGACAAGTGAATGGCAGGATGTGCTGGCTTAACCGATGCTACCACTGGCGATAAGAAATTTGAAAGCAGGTGTGCATTCTCTGCAAATACCGCGGGGATGCCTACCCATCCACCA
>CAILKQ010000026.1 GCA_903834825.1 uncultured bacterium
AAATATTCTTTGCTGTTTAGGGTAGGAGAAGGAAAAACAGACCAGCTAAGGCTTTCAAAGTATCACCTCAGTGTCATCGATGAACTGTACAACAACATTGATGAAACAGAGGTCATGATCAAGCTGGAAGAAAAATATGAAAGGCTCAGGTCTTTCAACAGGATCAATGAAATTGATCCACCAAAACAACTGGCAGAAATTCTCAGGCCTTATCAGGTTGCCGGCTACCATTGGTTGAACTATCTCACCGAAGTGGGTTGGGGTGGAATCCTGGCTGATGATATGGGTCTTGGTAAAACCATCCAGGCCCTGTCTTCATTGCAACGCTACCGCGACAACAATGAATCCATGACGGCGATCGTTGTTTGTCCAACCACCTTGATGTTCAACTGGGAAAATGAAATCAAGAAATTCACCCCCAAGCTGACCTACCGCATCCACCATGGCGGAGAAAGGATCCGCGACAAGAAAATATTTTTGGACCATGATGTGATCATCACCACCTACGGAACACTCCGCAGCGATATCAAGTTCATGTTGGAAACGAATTTCGATTATATCGTATTGGATGAATCGCAGGCCATCAAGAATCCCCAGAGCAAGGTCACCAAAGCGGCCTGTCTGCTGAATGCCAAGAACAGGCTTTGCATGAGTGGTACGCCTTTGCAGAACAATACCTTTGATATCTACGCACAGATGAACTTCCTGAATCCTGGGATGCTGGGCAGTGTTGAATATTTCAGGAATGAGTTTGCTACACCCATTGATAAATTTGGGGAAAAGGAGCACAAGGAACACCTGAAGAAACTGCTGTTTCCTTTCATCCTCAGGCGCACCAAAGAACAGGTGGCAAAAGACCTTCCGGATAAAACAGAGACCATCTTGTTCTGCGAAATGGAAGAGGAGCAACGCAATATTTATGATGCATACAGGAATGATTACAGGGACAAAATCCTGGGTGTCATCAAGGAGCAGGGCATCCAAAAATCGCAGCTCACCATCTTGCAGGGCCTGATGAAACTCCGCCAAATCTGCGATTCACCGGCCATCATGAACGAGAGTGAGAAGATGCCGAATGTATCTGTCAAGCTGGACGAACTGTCAAGGGAAATCATTGAAAACATTGGCAACCACAAGGCCCTTGTCTTCTCCCAGTTCCTTGGCATGCTTGGATTGATCAGGGAAAAACTGACTGGTTTGGGTGTGAAATTCGAATATTTTGACGGAAGCACTTCAGCTGTTGACAGGGAAAAGGCCATCCAGAGTTTCCAGAAAAATGATGAAGTGAGGGTATTCCTGATTTCACTGAAAGCGGGTGGGGTAGGTCTTAACCTTACGGCAGCAGACTATGTATACATTGTTGATCCATGGTGGAATCCTGCGGTTGAACAACAGGCCATTGACCGGACGCACCGTATCGGACAGACCAAGAATATTTTTGCTTACCGAATGATCTGCAAGGACACCATTGAAGACAAGATCCTGCAGCTTCAAGACAAGAAGCGTGCCCTTGCCAAAGACCTTGTTTCTGATGACGATGGTTTTGTGAAGACGCTGACAAGAGAGGATGTGGATTATTTGTTTAGTTAGAACATCCTGCCAAAAAACCTTATCGCTGTCTTTTACAAACTGGAGATTGTTTTTACACTGAGGAATAAGGTGGCCAGCACCACAACCAGACCAAATATTTTCAAGAATAGGGGATGTTTATACTCCCCTATTATTTTTTTGTTGGAAGCCCCAAGCAGTATCAGTCCCAACGAGATTGGCAGGATGAATCCATTCAATGCCCCAACAATCACCAATGTTTTTACTGGTTTACCAATAGTGATAAAAACAAACAGTGCAACCAGCACAAACCCTACCAGCATCGGCTTTTCGTTTTTTTCAAAGGCCGGATGAAAGGAGCGAAAAAAGGAAATGGAGGTATAGGCCGATCCCACCACTGAAGTGATGGCAGCACTCCACATCACAATGCCAAAAATCATGTAGCCCAGGTTTCCGGCAGCCAGTTGGAAAACAGATGCTGCAGGATTGCTGCTATCAAGGGAAAGTCCTTTTGAGACCACGCCCAGCGCTGCAAGAAACAAGAGCACGCGCATGACGGAGGCAATGAGGATGGCTGATACTGCGGAGTTGCTGACTTCCTTTGTATGTTCGGGCCCGGTCAATCCTGCATCGATCAACCGGTGCGCTCCTGCAAAACTGATGTAACCGCCAACGGTTCCACCCACCAGGGTGATGATGGCCAGGAAGTCAATCTTGTCCGGAACAAAAGTCTTTTTAACAGCCTCTCCCAAGGGCGGTGCTGCAACAAAGACCACATAGAGGGTCAATACAATCATTACCAGCCCCAATACTTTTGCAAAGATGTCCATCCATTTGAGGGATTGCTTGTTGACAAAAATCAACACGGCTATGCCCGCGCTGATGATCGCTCCTGTATTGGCATCCCATCCGGTCAATACATTCAGCCCAAGTCCTGCGCCGGCCAGGTTTCCGGTATTGAAGGCCAGTCCTCCCACCACAATCAGGAGGGTAAGAAAATAGCCAGCCCCGGGGATGACCTTGTTCGCCAATTCCTGGGCCCTCATGCCGGATGCTCCCAGGATTTTCCAGATGTTCATCTGTGCACCAATGTCCAAAACGATTGAAATCAGGATCACAAATCCAAAGCTTGCCAGCAGGGTATTGGTGAATACAGCAGTTTGGGTGAGGAAGCCAGGGCCAATGGCTGAGGTTGCCATCAAAAAAGCTGCTGCGATAACAGGAGAATTGCTGAGCCAGGATTGTTTCTTCATTGTATCGCGCTTATACAGATATTGTTTTGGTGCAAGGCCTTGTTGATCTCTTGGGCAAATGTCACAGCCTGTTCTCCATCACCATGGATGCAAACCGTATCTGCCTTGATGGAAATTACGCTTCCTGTGGTTGATTGCAGGGTTTCCTGCAGGATGATCTGCAAGACCTGTTCAATACTTTGCTCCACAGTTTCAATCAT
>CAILKQ010000027.1 GCA_903834825.1 uncultured bacterium
ATCCAATCTCCCCCGAAGGGTGGCAGGCTTCCGTATGGTGAGTAAGCACTCCAGTTTTTCACGTACACAAAGTCAGCATCTTTCAATGCTTTCTCCTGGTCGTATTCGATGGTTGCCCCTTGTGTAAATTCCTCAGCCAGCTCATATCCTTTGGGATGGGTGATCACAAAATCAGCTTCCCCCCAGGCATTCACCCACTGCGCGAAACTGTTGGCCACACATTGTGGCAGGGCTTTTACATGCGGTGCCCAGGTGAGCACTACTTTGGGTTTTGGCAGCTGAACCTTGGTTTCTGCCAATGCATTGTTTGTCGCATTCCAAGATTCACTGATGGTGACCAGGTCTGTCAGGCTTTGCAAAGGGTGCAGGGTAGCACTCTCAAGGCTCAGGACAGGGATTCCTGCGTATTGGATGAATTGCTTGATGATGTGTTCTCCGTAATCCGCTTCGCGGTCCTTGAGCCCGGGAAAGGTCCTGATGGCAAGGATATCAAAATAATTGCCCATGATGGGTGCTGCGTCTTTCACATGCTCTACCGTTGCGCCATTCATGATGGCACCCTCTTCAAATTCCAGCGACCATCCGTCATTGCCAACATTGAATATCACCGTTTCCATGCCCAGTTGTTGTGCGGCAACCTGTGTGCTCAACCTTGTGCGCATGCTTGGGTTCAGAAAAAGACATCCAATTCTTTTGCGCTTGCCCAGCGTTTCGTCCTTCCATGGATTGGCCTTGTAATCAAGGGCTTTCCTGATCAGTGCCGGAATGTTTTGGACGTCATGTGCTGAGATGAATTGTTTCATGATGGCTTTATTGTTGGTATTCCGCAATCGCTGTTTTCAAAGCATTGATAAAAGTTGTGGCATCCTCCATGGTCAGGGCCAGGGACGGAAGCAGTCTGATTACATTGGGTTTTGCTTCTCCGGTAAATATCTTGAATTTAAAAAGCAGGTCTTTTTTAAGGTTCTTGTGGCTTTCGGGTACATCAAACCCAATCATCAGGCCATATCCCCTGACACCACTGATTTCAGGAATGGCCTTTAATGCTGATTGAAGATAATCTCCAACAGTTGCGGCGTTTTGCATCAATGATTCCTGCTCAATCACTTCCAGTACCGCGAGTGCAGCAGCGCAGGCCAGGTGGTTGCCTCCAAAAGTGGTACCCAGCATGAAATGTTTTGCTTTGATCTTGGGAGCGATGATGATGCCGCCGATGGGAAATCCATTGCCCATTCCTTTGGCCATGGAGTAGATGTCTGCATCAACCCCAGCAAAATCATGGCTGAAAAATTTTCCGGACCGTCCATAACCACACTGCACGCTGTCTGCAATATAAATGGCGCCAAACGCATCACATTGTTTTCTGATGGCTTGCATAAAAGCATTGCTGGCCACATTGATGCCCCCCACGCCCTGGATTGCTTCTACAATGACGGCTGCAATCTCATTGCCCTCCAGCCTGAAGTGTGCCTCCAGTGCCTCAATGTCATTGAAAGGAAGAAAACTGATGTTGTCGGTTGCATTGACGGGGGCAACGATATTGGGATTGTCTGTAGCGGCTACAGCCAATGAAGTTCTTCCATGAAATGCTTTGGTAAAGGCAACAATTTTTTTTCTTCCTGTATGGAAAGAGGCCAGCTTGAGGGCATTTTCATTGGCTTCTGCTCCTGAGTTGCAGAGAAAGAGAGCAAAGTCTTTTTTCCCTGAGACCTCACCAAGTTTGGCTGCGAGTTCATCCTGCAATGGGATCTTGATAGAATTGGAATAGAAGGCAATCTGGTGGAGTTGGTCTTCTATGCGTTTGACCCAATGGGGATGGGTATGGCCGATGCTGATGACCGCATGCCCACCATAGAGATCCATGTACTCGGTATTGTTCTTGTCCCAAACCTTGGTGCCTTTGGCATGGGTGATGGTGATATCGTTGATGGGATAAACGTCAAAAGTGTTCATGATGCTTTGTAAAGATTGTTTGCAATGTCTGCGGATAATTTGATTCCCTTGATCATGGCGGAGCTCAGACCCTGGTATTCCATTTCATTGAGCCCGGCAATGGTGCATCCCTTTGGCGATGTAACCTTGTCAATCTCCTGCTCCGGATGGCTTTTGTTTTCAGTCAATAACTTGGCAGCACCCAGTGCTGTTTGTGCGGCAATTTTCAATGCATCGCCGGCATGAAAACCAATCTCGACACCTCCTTGTGAAGCGGCCCTGATGGTGCGCAAAAAGAATGCGATGCCACAGGCACACAGTGCAGTGGCTGCATTCATCATGTTTTCTTCAATGATGATGCTTTGGCCCATGGTATTGAACAATGCCTGCACCATGTTGATGTCTTTCTGTGTTGCATTCGAAGAAGAGAGACAGGTCATGCTTTCCCTCACTTTCATGGCAGTATTGGGCATGGCCCTGATGATCCTTGTCTGATCACCCAAAATGGTTTTGAAAAT
>CAILKQ010000028.1 GCA_903834825.1 uncultured bacterium
GATGAAACTGGGCTGAACTGCCAGATTCCAGGGATTGGAAATATAAGAGTGCCACGAGAAAAAATCGAGTGGCACCAACTGTTTTCGGCAATGTTCCAGAAATCCTTTTGTATATTCAGTAGCTGAAGCTTTCCCATTAGCGATTGTCATTGGACTAGCCATGCCCGGTCCACCCACACTAATTTCCGGAAATTCTTTTTTTATGGCTTTGGCTGCTACTTCGTACAGTTTATAAAATTGTTCCGGAGTGCCGGTCCACATTTGAGTGTTATCGGGTTCATTATATATTTCCCAAAACTGGATATTGTGATGAAAACCATTGTTCCATCCTTTGTTGTAATGACGGATGATTCCGCGACAGATGGCAGCCCATTTCGGATAATCGGTAGGGGGATTTACAAAATATTTTTCTTTTGTATGTTCTATACTCTCACCAAGCCGGAAAACAACTTTTGACCCAGTAGCAAGTATAGCAGAGAGATAAGCATCTGTTTGCCGAAAATCGTAATTTTCTTCTTTAGAAGGATCCTGTTTAAAATCCCTGAAAATCATGTGAAGATCTACCACATTGTCGTTGAACCAAGGAGCATCGTGCAACCGTACTATAGGAATATCTAAAGCTTTAAATTCTTCGCTTAGATCGAGAAGTTTAAAATTGGAGATCGGACTGAGTTGACCGCCATTTAATGCACGGATAGTTCCAATTTCTTTATTAATATTTATGTTGACATTTACTTCTTTTTGTGCAATTTGTGCAAAAATATTCTCGGAACTCCCTATAGATAATATCAATAAAAGTATAAAATATAATATTTTCACAAGCCTTTGTTTTTATAGTTGAAATAATTGTGAAACAATAATCATACTATTAATTGGGAACCAATTTCACTACTTTTATCGTCCCTGGTTCAAGGAATTCTGTCCGGAGAAGTGATGCAAACAATAAAGCCGAAAGAATAATCCATTTAAATTTGTGCATACGCGTATTCATTAAGTTGATGGATGAATCTGCCCATTTTGAATGAAATAAGCCGAATATATAAATCCAATCCTTCTAATTGGATGTCCAACATAAAATTTTTCATTGTTGTTTTTATTTTAAAATGTAGATCAGGACTTTCATTGATTGGTAAACTTTCCCTGCCTTTGGATATAGTTTATAAATATAGGACAGTCTTTATCAAATACATTGCGGAAAAAGAATTTCATCAGATTGCACCCGGATTTCTTAATTTTAAAAAAATCGCAGATGCGTAACCTGATCAAAATTCTTTTGAGGTCCTTGCTTTTCTTTTTTGCTGCTTTAATTATACTGCTGCTGATTTTTCATAAAGGGGATACGCCAAGGGCTGATGTAATACAAAAATATGCCGGCAGCCCATCAAAATTCATGCCTCTCATGGGAATGGAAATGCACTACCGTGACGAAGGGGACCCCCAAGACAGCTTCCCAATCCTGCTGCTGCATGGACTCTCCTCAAGTTTATATACCTGGGATAGCCTTACCAGCATGTTAAGTGAAAAAAAACGGGTAATTCGCATCGATCTTCCAGGATTTGGACTGACAGGCCCTGATCCTGAACAGGCATACTCCATTGATTATTACAACAGGTTCATTGACTCGTTTATGATCAAAATGAACATAACCCAATACATCATTGCCGGCAACTCCTTCGGCGGGAACATTGCATGGAATCAGGCGCTTTATCGTCCGGAAAAGATCAGAAAACTAATTCTCATCAACTCAGCAGGATATCCGAGAACCAAAGAAAAAGGAAATATTGGTTTCAAGCTGGCTGCTATACCGGTATTGGGAGAGGTGATCAAAAAGGTTACTCCCAGGGCACTGGTCAAAAAAAGCCTCAAGGATGCCTATAGTGATGATAACAAGATCTCAGAAGCCATCACAAACCGTTATTATGATCTTCTTTTGTGCGAGGGTAACAGACAGGCCTTGATCGATATTTTCAAACAAAGGGCAGTTCCAAACCCTGATAACATTAAAAATGTACATGCCCCAACGCTCATCATATGGGGCAAAGACGATCAGATGATAGACGTGAGCAATGGCCTTAGATTCAACCAGGATATTCAGGGAAGCCTCATCCGGATCATTGATCACTCAGGGCATGTGCCCATGGAAGAAACACCCCGGGCTGTATACCAGGCCATGATCAATTTCGTTCAATAGCATCTTGTTTTTGATGATCATACCACCATGGGATATATCATCCCAGATCTACTGCTGCAACAGGGCTTCCTGCTTTTTGCTTCCCATGCCCAGGTAAATGGTCATGGCCACCGAAAGCAAGATGTATCCCATTCCCAAAACATTTGCATTTGCATAGATACTGGTCATGCCAAACCAGTCTCCGGTAGAAAGAAAGATTGTGATTGCGTAGGCTGATTTCAACAGTTCCCAAAAAAGGAAGGATGCATTACCATCCATCAGATCAGTTAATGCATAAACAAAAACAAAGATGAAACCTCCGTAGATGAAAATAGCAGGACTACCTATACCCGCAATATGAGCCAACATATAAGAAGTGATCAAAAGGATGGCAGCAACCTGAAACCATATCCACGAAATGAACAAAGGTGATCTGTTGACGGCATATTTTTCAAAACCATACACATCGTCAATCTTGTATACCGGATGAGCGGCTTCAACATCTTTGGGCCTCCACCCTGTGCTGCCGGTCCATACCTTCAATTTATCAGTGATGCTTTTTGTACGCAAGGTATCTTTGATGAGCAACCACATGTGCTGGAAATTGATCTTGATGGGGTTCCAGGTTCTCACAGGCCTTGTTATGCCATAAACGGGTGGAACATCTTCTCTTTCGGCCTGAAAAGTGCCGAAAAGCTTATCCCAGATGATAAAGATCTGAGAGAGGTTCTTGTCCAGGTACGCTTCATTAATAGCATGATGTACCCTGTGATGCGATGGGGTAACAATGATGTGTTCAAGAAACCCCATCCGCTTGATATGGCGGGTATGATACCAAAATTGTGCAAAAAATTGTATCGGCGTTACCGTGGCAATGACAATAGGTGAAATTCCCAGCAATGCAGCAGGAATCATGAAAAAAGAAAAGAGTTTTACAAATGACGAAATGGGCTGACGAACCGCGCAGGCCAGATCAAACTCTTCACTGCTGTGGTGCACGATATGGCTGTTCCAGAAAAAATTATTAGCATGTTCAATGCGATGAATCCAGTAATGAGAAAAATCAAGCACTACAAAAGCAATCACATAGGTAAGCAGGGTGGAATTGATGTGCGTCAATGCGATGCGTTCTTCTATCCACCGATAACTGATGATTGTCACACTCAATCCCAAAACATTTTTAGTGATCATGGTAATGGCAGAAGTCAAACTGCTTGCTGTATCCAGGTAGTTTGTCTTTTCTTTTTTAACATACCAGCTGTACAGCTTTTCAATCAGCATGAGGCCAATGAAAATGGGCATGACAAACAACAGGATTTTTCCATATTTTTCCATAACTGATACATTAAATGATGGTTCATGCACAAAATAAATTTTTATTCCGGTATCTCAAGCATTGTAAGGGTCAGCGACCCTCTTTCTGGTGATAATTTTTTTGATGGATCTCAGCCCCGTACAATCGTTCCGGAATAATTCCTAGCAAAAAAAAATTGTTCAAATGTTAAAAACATATGCATACTCAACCGCCTATTTCAGCCAGGCGTACGGGACGGTTTTCTTTCATCGATTTTTCGGCTGCCAGAGCAAGAAGCATGGCCTGTAGACCGTCCTCCCCGGTTATGGGCATGGGTTTCTTTTGGTTCAGGGCCTCAACAAAGGCTTGCATTTCTGCTTTGTAGGATTCGGCATAACGATCAATGAAGAAATCCTGGTTTCGTGGCCTGTGCATACCTCCGCTGTCCAGAAATACATGGTTTGTTTTTAGCGGGTTTTCTGCCATCATCATGCCCTTGGAACCAAAGACTTCCAACCGTTGGTCATATCCATAACTGGACTGTCGGCTGTTTTCAATGAAGACAGTGACCTGGTTCTTACTGGTGAGCAGGATATAGCCTGTATCGATATCGCCAACTGCACCAATTTCAGGATCAATGATGTTGAATCCCTTGGCATATACTTCAACGATTTCATCGTTCAAAAGATATCTTGCCATGTCCAGATCATGAATGCTCATGTCCATGAACAGACCTCCTGATTGCTGTATATAAGAAATGGGCGGTGGTGAGGGATCGCGGCTTGTGATGTGAATGCTGCGAAGGCGGCCAATTTTATCTCCCTCGATGCCTTTCCTGATCTCCTGAAAATGTGGATCAAAGCGTTGATTGAAAGCCAACATCAATGGTGTTCCCGCTTGTTCAACCAGCGCAAGGGTTTTCCTCACCCTTTCAAGAGAGAGATCAATCGGTTTCTCACAGAATACAGCCTTCCCCGCTTTTGCGGCCCTCACCACATAATCTGCATGAAGGTCTGTAGGTGTGCAAACCAAGATCGCATCAATGGCTGGATGGTGAATGAGTTCATCAGGATTGTCCGTCACGATTGGTAAGTTGAAGCCTGCAGCAAAATCACGGCCATCTGCCGATGGATTCATGGCTCCAATAACCATTACTCCATTAATCTGTGTGCACAGGTTTTTCAAATGTATCCTGCCAATCCTTCCTAATCCAATGATACCAACGCTGGTCAAAATCTAATTTTTAATAGATGAGAAAAACCATTTTAACCTTTTGATAAACCTCAGGGTGAATGGAAATTATTGTGTAATTTAATTGAAATTTTTCAAGCCAATGCCGCTAATCTTCTCCATAAAAACCAATGTTCTTCTTGTTTTTATGGCCTTTCTACTTGTTGCGCTTGGTTTTGTGGGATGTGGAGCCGAACATTCACCGAAGATTGCCGATAAGGTTGATTTTAATTACGATATCAGGCCCATCCTTGTTCAAAAATGTTTTCTCTGCCACGGGCCTGACCCCAACAGCAGAAAAGCCAACCTTAGGCTCGATACCTATGAAGGTGCAACAGCACTTTCAAAAGATGGTAAAAAGGCAATCGACCCTGGTCATGCAGAAAACAGCATGCTGTTCTACCGGATCACCCACAAAGACCCTGAGATCATGATGCCCAATCCCGCATCAAACATGAAGCTAACGGAAAGGGAAATTGCACTGCTCAAGAAATGGATCGACCAGGGTGCTGAATGGAAGCCGCATTGGGCGTTTATCCCACCAAAAACTGAACCCTCCCGCTACAAACAACAAAACAATGTCATTGATTTTTTCATCAATGAAAAATTGGATCAAAACAACCTGACACCTTCCAAAAAAGCAAATAAAAATTCACTTGTCCGTAGGGTGTCCTATGTGCTTACTGGCCTCCCTCCAACAACAGAAGAGATCAATCGGTTTATTGCAGACGATGCAAAAGATGCTTACGAAAAGATGGTAGATCGGTTCCTGGAGTCCCCTCATTTTGGTGAGCACTGGGCAAGACACTGGATGGACCTGGTGAGGTATGCAGAAACCAAAGGGCACGAATTTGACTACACCATTCCAGGCGCATGGAGATACCGGGACTACCTGATCCGTGCCTTCAACAACGATGTTCGATATGATCAAATGATAAGGGAACACCTTGCAGGCGATCTGTTGGAAAAGCCCCGAACAAATGCAAACAGCAACATCAGTGAGTCGCCTTTGGGTACTGTCTTCTTTGCCCTGGCAGAAGGAACACATAGCCCGGTAGACATAAAAAAAGACGAGGCAGAAAGGATTGACAACATGATTGATGTGACCAGCAAAACTTTTCAGGCACTTACGGTTTCTTGTTCCCGGTGCCATGACCATAAGTTTGATCCAATCAGTACAAAGGATTATTACGCATTATATGGCGTGATGGAAGGCACAAGATTTTCTCCCATTCCATCCAATGGGCTTGAAACTGCATCCCGGACAGAAGAATTAAAGTCCGTCAATGAAACAATGAGAAATCAACTGGTTGAAGCATGGTTAAAAAAACAGCCGCAGGA
>CAILKQ010000029.1 GCA_903834825.1 uncultured bacterium
TCCATCAGCAGGGTGCTTTCTGCCACAGAAGACTGGACTTCAATCATTGCTTTTGCAAAGTCTGAAGATCTCTCTGTTGTCACCTCCAATACCACTGAGGTTGGCATTGTCTATACCGAAGAAAACATCTTGGATGGGGTTCCATCCTCTTTCCCCGGAAAGCTTTTGGCCATTCTGCATGCAAGGTTTATCCATTACAATGGGGATACTACCAAGGGATTGGTCATCATCCCTGCAGAATTGATAGAAGAAAACGGATCCAAGCTGGCCGATATTTTGAACCGCCTTGCCGCCCATAACCAGTTGGCTGAGGCGTTTATCCATTGGCTCAACCATGCCAATCCCATTTGCAATACTTTGGTGGATCGCATTGTTCCAGGCAAGCTCTCGGCAGCTGACCAGGCGGCTACAGAGGCCGCTCTTGGCTATACCGATGCACTCATGATCATGGCAGAACCCTTCGGGCTTTGGGCGATAGCGTCTACCGATCAAAGGGTCATCGATGGCCTTGGATTTACCAATGAAGAAAAGGGATGTATTGTGGTTCCCTCCATTCAAAAATTCAAGGAATTGAAACTGCGCATGCTCAACGCCTCACATACGTTCAGTTGTGGTGTGTCCATGCTTGCTGGAATGGAGTTCGTAAAAGATTCAATGAACCATGAAGCGATAAAGACATACATCAGTCAATTGGCTTTGGAAGAAATCGCTGCGGCGATTACAGGAGACAAAATCAGTCCTGCAGAAGCCAATGCATTTGGAAAAGCGGTACTCGACAGGTTTGCCAATCCTTTTCTGGAGCACAAATGGGTCAGCATCTCTGCACAGTTTACACTGAAAATGAACATTCGTTGCCTGCCACTGATTATCTCAACATACGAGAAGACAGGAAAGTTACCACACAAGATGTTGATTGGTTTTAGTGCATATCTTGTGCAAATGAATTTGGCAAACAGTGATGGCCTGGCAACATCTTTAAGCAATGTACTTTCCGACAAGGAAACCTGGTGCCAAGACCTAACGGGCATCCCCGGATTGCTGGATAAAGTCCTGGAAATTACTGCATCCATCCAGTCAAAAGGCATCTTGCCAACCATCCACCAACTGTCATAACCCATTATCAGAAACTGAAGCAAATGAAAGATTTTCTCGACAAGAATTTCCTCCTGAAAACAGCAACAGCAAAGCGCTTGTTCCATGATTATGCGGCTGACATGCCCATCATCGATTATCATTGTCACCTTTCCCCCAAGGATATTGCCGAAGACAGGATTTTCAACAATATTGCAGAGGTTTGGCTACATGGCGATCATTACAAATGGCGGGCCATGCGCACCAACGGCATTCATGAAAGTTATTGCACTGGAGACAAAACTGATTTCGAAAAATTTGAACAATGGGCGGCCACCGTTCCCTATACCATGCGCAATCCTTTGTACCATTGGACGCACATGGAATTGCAGCGGTACTTCAATGTAACAGAACAATTGAGCCCGGCCAATGCAAAGGCTGTATATGAGCATTGCAATGCGCTGTTGCAAACCAAGGAGTTTTCTGTCAGAAACCTGCTTCGTAAAATGAAAGTAAAACTGGTGTGCACCACAGATGATCCTGTTGATGCTTTGGAATACCACAAGGCCATGCAAGAAGAGGGTGCAGACATCCAGATGGTGCCTGCTTTCCGGCCAGACATGGCCATGAATGTGGGCAATACCGAATCTTTTCTGCAGTACGTCAAGAAGGTGGAGGCAGCCGCCGGCATGCAGGTTCATACCTTTGATGATTATCTCATGGCCCTCAAAAACAGGCATGATTTTTTTGCCCAAATGGGTTGCAGGGTGTCAGACCATGGACTGGAAGAGATCTATGCAGATGAGCATACTGCGGAAGA
>CAILKQ010000030.1 GCA_903834825.1 uncultured bacterium
ACTGGCAATGAACCAGGCCAGGGTACTGATGAGGGTACCCAGGAGTATCCAGCGTTGCGCTACTGCTACCATCGACTCTTGGTAAAACAGATAAGCAATGCCAAAGGCGATGAAAATAGCGAGCAGGTCCGCTATGTACTTTGTCTGTACATACAACAAATGGGAACGGCTCAGTTTCATGCGTGTAAATGTACTGCATCCGCTGCAATTTTGCCCATCTCCCTGGCAGATTTATCCCATGAGAATGAAGTAGATAGCAGTCGCCCTTCTTGAATTTGTTTTTCTCTTAATGTATTGGATTCAATTAAGTTAAGTAAGCTGTTCTTGATGCTCACTACATCAAAAGGATTGAAACTTGAAACCGCCGATCCACCAATTTCCAGCAAACAACTGTTGTTGGCCACGGCCACTGGAATTTGGTAGTGAAAGGCTTCCAAGATAGGAATACCAAATCCTTCATAAATGGAAGGGAAGGCATACACCAAGGCACCTTTGTACAAAACAGGCAGGTCTTCATCGGGCACATAACCGGCAAAGACCACATGGTCTTGCATGTTTAATTCAACAATGGTCTCCAAAATTTCTTTCTCACTGTTGTTGAAAATCTTTGGATTGGGCCTTCCCACCAACAACAATTTAATATCATGGGTCTTTCTTATTTCGTGCATGGCCCTGATTAAAAAAGCCAGGTTCTTTCTTTTTTCCAAAACACCCACATGCAATACATAGGGTTTTCCATTTAGTTTGGCCAAAGCCCTTTGAGCAGCTTCAGATGGAGTTACCCCTTCAACAATGGTTTTCCTGCCTTGATAAACCACCTTGATTTTTCCCTCAAATCCTTTCTCATGCAACAACAGCCTCTCTTTTGAAAACTGAGAAGGCGCTATAATTACATCTGCTTTTCTGGCAGCAGGCAAGGCAATCCATTTGAATAATTTCAGCCAGATGGGGTTGTAATATTCAGGATGATCAAAAAACAAAGCATCGTGAAAAACCACCAGGTGCTTTGCCTTGAGTTTGATTAGCGGCACGTAATAATCAGTGCAGATCAATACATCCCTTCCCGAAAAAAAAGTCTTGAGTGGAAGGGTGATTTGTTTCCAAATGAAGAACTGAATATGTTCCCATCCCTTGCCCCATTTGCTATGTCCCCAATACGGTTTCCAACTGGAGTTGAACTCCAACAAATCGATTTCTGAACCGTTTAAGGTCCTGAATACCTTCAACAGCTCATCCAAATAGGTCTTCGTCCCGGTAGAAGCCAGGCGCAGGTCTCTTACATCCACCCCAATCTTGAGCAACCCACTTGAACTTGTAGCAGTTTTCACGTTCTAAAATTAACACAAAATGGGGTATCTTTATGCCCCATGAGAAGCCCTATCTTACAATACCTGAAAACCTTAGTTGTTCTGCCCTTGATACTCTGTTTTTTATTTATACAATTTTCTTCCTGCAAAAAAAACATCACCACTCGAGAACGTGTGTATTTTGAAGATGCAGAAGATGGCATTGCGAACAACATTCAAGCAG
>CAILKQ010000031.1 GCA_903834825.1 uncultured bacterium
CCTGATATGATCCGCCAGCCTTCCTGGAGTACCCACAATCAGGGCTGGAGCCTGCTTGAGGTTGTTTTCCTCCGTTTCACGAAGATGCCCACCATAACAACAGGTTATCTTGAACCCTGTTCCCATTTTTTTGAACACCTGCTCAATTTGCAAAGCCAATTCCCTGGAAGATACGATGATCATTGCCTGGCTCACCTTGCTTTCCTTGTCTAATAACTGGGCAATGGGCAACAAAAATGCAAGTGTTTTACCGGATCCCGTATCCGCGAGCAAAACCACTGAATCACTGGCTTTAATGGCTTCCAGGGATGCCAGCTGCATCTCGTTCAGTGCTTTGATTTGTAGGTTGGAAAGGGTGTCTTCAATGGAAAAGGAAGATAACTGCATGATGCAAAAGTACACCAATTCGATTTGCACATAGATATAAAAATAGGAACTGGGGTTTGCCCAGTTCCGCGATACAGCAGTTTTAAAACCTTAAATCCATGTGAGGAATTTAGATTGCATATATTCATCACGTTAAGATAAAAACCATGGACATCAAAAACAATATTCTGGAAACGATTGGGAATACGCCGTTGATTAGAATCAACAGGATAACCCAATCCCTTCCTTGCCAGGTACTGGCCAAGGTGGACTATTTCAACCCAGGAAACTCCATCAAAGACAGGATGGCTGTCAAAATGATTGAAGTGGCAGAGCGGGAAGGGAAATTAAAACCCGGTGGAACCATCATTGAATGTACATCGGGCAATACAGGAATGGGTTTGGCATTGGCTGCTGTTGTGAAGGGATACAAGTGCATTTTCACGACAACAGACAAACAATCCAGGGAGAAAGCAGACATCCTCCGTGCCATGGGAGCAGAAGTGATCGTTTGCCCAACCAATGTTACACCAGAAGATCCCAGGAGTTATTATTCCATTGCACAAAGATTGGCCAAAGAAATCCCGAATGCATTTCATGCCAACCAATACGATAACCTTGCCAACAGGCTCGCACATTACGAAACAACAGGACCAGAGCTATGGAATCAGACGGATGGAAAAATAACCCACCTTGTTTCAACTGCTGGCACAGGTGGAACCATCACTGGAACCGCCATGTTCCTTAAACAGATGAATCCAAACATCAAAATATGGGCGATTGATGCCTATGGATCTTTACTGACCCATTACTTTAATACCGGGTTGATTGACATGACCAAGGTTCATGCCTACGTGTCGGAAGGTTTTGGAGAAGACTTTGTACCTGAAAACTTTGATATGTCTTTGATTGACCATTTTGAACAGGTAATAGACAAGGATGGTGCCATCATGGCAAGAAGGATTGCGAGAGAGGAAGGAATCTTTTGCGGATACAGTGCTGGCAGCTGTTTGCAAGGATTGATGCAACTCAAAGAGCAATTGAAAAAAGATGATATAGTGGTTTGTATTTTTCATGACCACGGCAGCAGATATGTTGGTAAAATTTACAATGACCAATGGATGATTGATCAGGGATTTATGGATGAAGCAACGAAGATTGCCCCTGAAATTAAAAAAGTATCGTAGATCTACGATACTTTCTTTACGTAGATTAACAGGATTGGGAGTAATTACTGAACACCAATAAAAGGGTTGTTTTGCTCTTGTGTATTGACATGGGGCAAGGTATCTTTGTATTGTTGATCGAAAGAGCAACATATCCAGAAAAACCAAACCAAATCCAATTTCCAAAAGAAAAACCTCCAATTCCTAAAACCAAACCAAATCCAATTTCCAAAAGCAAATCCTCCAATTCCTAAAACCAAACCAAATCCAATTTTCCTACACAAAAACCAAACTATCCAACTGTCCGAAAGCCGAATCCAACATCCGAAAAACCCAAAACCACTCATTAAACCATCAAAAGGCTTTAGACATAAAAACCCGGTGTTCTCACCGGGTTTTTCATTTTATCAAAGCATTCCTTTTGTTGTGGGAAGTGCATCATGCATCGGATCTTTTTTCACAGCCATTCGTATGGCTTTCGCAAAAGCCTTGAAGATGGCTTCAATCTTATGGTGCTCATTATCGCCCTGGCAAAAAACATTGAGGTTGCATTTGGCAGCATCTGAAAATGACTTGAAGAAATGATAGAACATTTCTGTTGGCATATCCCCTACTTTTTCCCGGCTGAAACTTGCATCCCAAACAATCCAGCTCCTGCCTCCAAAATCAATCAACACCTTTGCCTCAGCATCATCCATAGGCAAGGCAAAACCATATCTCTCCATTCCCCTTTTATCACTCAAACTCTTGTAGATGGCTTCTCCCAGGGCTATTCCCGTGTCCTCAATGGTATGGTGCTCATCAATATGCAAATCACCTTTTACCGTAATGTCAAGATCCATCTTACCATGCCTTGCAATCTGGTCAAGCATATGATCAAAAAAGCCCAGGCC
Organism: uncultured bacterium; assembly: GCA_903834825.1. Lineage (GTDB taxonomy): Bacteria > Bacteroidota > Bacteroidia > Chitinophagales > Chitinophagaceae > Pollutibacter. The sequence goes on from CAILKQ010000031.1 coordinate 2,426, forward strand.
GGTGGCAATGGTTGATTTTCCTGTGCCATCTATGTTGAGCTTGATGTCGATGCGTGTTTCATTGGTCTCCCGCACATGATGAACTGTTCTCAATCCATGTTTCAGAAACTTGTATACTTCCATCCAATCACCTGTTGCCAAGACAACTGTATTTTTCAAACCTTCATCTAAGCTCTCCAAATCAACAACACCTGCACCAACCTCACTGGTCAGGAGAATGCATTTGGAACCAAGGTTGAAGGCCAACTGAATATCGGTCAAGCGATCACCAATCACAAAAGAACCCTGAAGATCATAACCAGGATTGTTCAGGTATTTCCCCAACATTCCAAGACCCGGCTTCCTTGAAGGTGAATTTTCATGTGGCATGCTGGGGTCAATAAACTCCTCATCAAAATGAATGCCTTCGCCCGCAAGGGTTTGTACAATATGATCATGCACCGGCTTAAAATCTTCTACAGGAAAGGATGATGTCCCTAACCCGTCCTGGTTGGACACCATGGCCATTTCAAAATCAAACTCCTTTACAATTCTGGAGAGAGATTGGAATACAGCTGGAAAAAAAACAAGCTTTTCAAATTGATCAATCTGATACGTTGGTGGTGCTTCTTTTATTAAGGTGCCATCCCTGTCTATGAACAATACTTTTTTCATGAACGTGAATTGAAATGATTTATTGAAATGAATTGATGGCATCCACCAATTTCAGGTTTTCTGCATCGGTCCCCACGGTAATGCGCAAACAATTATCGCATAGCAATACGTTGCTGCGGTCACGCACCACAATCCCCTTGCCTACAAGGTAATCATACATGGCCCTGGCTTGGGTAAATTCAACCAGCAAAAAATTGGCATCCGATGGATAGACCTTGACCACCTGAGGGCTCTTTACGAAATCTAGTTCAAGTTGTTTTCTTGCATCCACCAACTGTAGAATCATGTCGTTGACCTGACCAATTTCATCCAATGCCTTCAAAGCCAGTTCCTGAACGGGTTCGCTGATGTTATAAGGGGGCTTTACCTTGTTGAGGTAGCCGATAATTTCAGATGAAGCAAATGCCATGCCCACCCTCAATCCAGCCAGGCCCCATGCCTTGCTGAGTGTTTGCAATACGACCAGATTGGGATAGTCGGCCAGATCAGTTACCAATGATTTTTGACGGGAAAAATTAATATAGGCTTCATCCACCACAACCAATCCATCAAAATTGTTCAGGACCATTTCGATGTCTTGACGGTCAATGCTGTTGCCCGATGGATTATTGGGAGAACAGATCCAAATGATTTTTGAATGGGGTTTGATGGCCGATTCCAGGGCTTCAAGATCCAACTGAAATTCCTTTGTCAGTGGAACTTTGGAGAGGTGAACATTGTTGATGTTCGCAGAAACCTCGTACATGCCATAGGTAGGAGGAAATACAATCACTTCATCAACACCCGGCTCGCAAAAACAACGGAACAACAAATCAATGGGCTCATCACTTCCGTTACCCAAAAATATCTGATCCACAGGCACCTGCTTGATGACAGATAATTTCTGTTTTATTTTCCACTGCATCGGATCAGGATAACGGTTGTACCACTTGAGCAGCGGAGATCCAAGAGAATTCTCATTGGCATCCAAAAATATGTTGGCCTCACCCTTAAATTCATCTCTTGCAGAGGAATATGGCTTCAGGTTCCTGATATTGTTTCTTACAACATTGTTTGGATTGAACATTACAATTGGTTTAAGCGGATTTTAACTGCATTGGCATGTGCATCCAGCCCTTCAGCTTCAGCCATGGTGATGATGGTTTTCCCAATCTTTTGTATTCCCTGTTTGCTGATTTGCTGGAAGGTGATTTTCTTCACAAAACTATCAACACTTACTCCACTGTATGCCCTTGCATAACCATTGGTGGGAAGTGTATGGTTGGTTCCACTGGCATAATCCCCGGCACTCTCGGGGGTAAAATTGCCCAGAAAAACAGAGCCTGCATTGATGACCTTTGTTCCATAATGATGTGCATTATCTGAGGCAATAATCAGGTGTTCTGCGGCGTAATCATTGACCAAGGCCATGGCACCATCCATGTCTTTCATGAGAACAGCCTTGCTGTTTTCCAATGCTTTTGAAGCAATCTCCTTTCTTTCCAACAGACCAAGTTGTGCATGCAAAGACTTGATTGTTCTTTCAATGATAGATTCATCATTGGTAACCAACAATACCTGAGAATCCGGTCCATGTTCTGCCTGAGACAACAGATCAGCGGCTACAAAATCAGCATTGGCAGTAGCATCCGCCAATACACAAACCTCACTGGGGCCTGCGGGCATATCAATGGCAATACCATCCATTTGCACCAATTGTTTTGCAGCTGTAACATATTGATTGCCTGGCCCAAATATCTTATCCACTTTTTTGATAGAACCTGTGCCGTAAGCCATTGCAGCAATGGCCTGTGCTCCACCACAGCGGTATATTTCAGTAACACCTACTTTTTGTGCTGCATAAAGAATGGCAGGATGGATGGATCCATCCTTTGATGGCGGCGTGCACAACACAACTTCACTGCATCCTGCGATTTGTGCAGGAATGCCAAGCATCAAGACCGTAGAAAACAATGGTGCTGAACCACCAGGAATATAGAGGCCTACCCTTTTCATGGGGGTGGGCCTTCGCCAACACTGTACCCCTTCCATAGTTTCTATTTTTTTTATCCCCTCAACCTGTTGCGCATGGAAGCGCTTGATGTTCTCAATAGCAACATTGATGGCAGCTTTCAATGACGCCGAAACATTGTTTTCAGCTGCGATAATCTCGTGTTGACCAACTGCTATTTGCTTCAAGTCAACACCATCAAACTTTTTAGCATACCGCTTGAGCGACCTGTCTCCATTTTTTTTGACATCAGCAATGATCTTCCCCACTTGCTTCCGAAGCATTCCATTTTCAATGGCCGGCCTTTCTGTAATGCCTGCCCAGTCTTCTTTTGATGGATAACGTATAATTTGCATGGTAAAATTTAAAGTATCATTTTTTCAATAGGCACGACCAAAATTCCCTCCGCACCGGCAGCTTTCAGTTTCTCAATGATCTCCCAGAACTTGTCTTCATTCAATACACTGTGCACACTGCTCCAGCCTTCTTTGGCAAGTGGAAGTATGGTTGGGCTTCTCATCCCAGGCAAAAGAGAAATGATGTTTTCCAATTGATCATTGGGCGCATTCATCAATACATACTTGCTTTTCTTGGCTTTTTTCACTGCCCTTATCCTGAACAACAGCTTGTCGAGTATGGCTATTTTTTCTTCATCCAGGTTTTTCCTGGCCACAAGTACCGCTTGAGATTCAAGGATGATCTCCGCTTCCTTCAAACCATTCATGAACAAAGTTCCTCCACTGCTGACCAAATCAACAATCACATCTGAAAGTCCAATACCGGGGGCTATTTCAACTGAACCACTGATTTCGTGTATGCTGGCTGTCACCTTGTTTTCTGCAAGAAATGATTTGACAAGATGCGGATAGCTGGTGGCAATTCGCTTCCCTTCAAGCGAAGCAACACCCTTGTACACTTCAGCTTTGGGAATTGCAATTGAAAGACGGCATTTCCCAAAACCAAGGGCTTCAACCGTAGCAACCTTCCTGTTTTTTTCTGCCAAAACATTTTGTCCAACTATTCCAATATCGGCCACACCATCTTCCACATACTCTGGAATATCATCATCCCGCAGGAAAAATACCTCAATTGGAAAATTTTCAGAAACTGTCCTTAACCTGTCCTTGACATTCCTGAGCTCTATTCCACATTCTTTTAAAAGCTGAACAGAGTCTTCGTACAACCTGCCTGATTTCTGAATGGCGATCCTCAATACTGTTTCATTTTCCATGCTATCCTGTTTTAAAATAAAAAAGGCTTACCAATGGCAAGCCCGAATTATGTATACACCAATACCGGCTTCCCCTAAGGCAAGTTATGATGATGGTGGATATGACCCTTTGCGAACATGCTACAAAAGTAGCTCCCAAAAACATTATCGCCAAAAATGAATGTGTTTTTATAAAATGGCATTAATTTCGGAGAAATAACCACTGTTTATGAGGAAAATTCATCTTACTGCTGCATTGGCCACATTTTTCTGCCTGTTCATTGCTGAAAATGATCTTTTTGCGCAAGCCGACAGGTGGCAGCAAAAAGTCAATTACAAGATGGATGTTAAAGTGGATGCAGAAAACAACAGGTTTTCGGGCAAGCAACGCCTCGATTACTGGAACAACTCTCCAGATACTTTAAAGGTGCTATATTACCACTTGCAGTGGAATGCCTTTCAGCCCGGCAGCATGATGGACATGCGCAGCCAGGAATTGGGAAAGAAACTGATCAGGGGAAGAGCTGATTGGGACCAAAGGGTGAGAGACAGGATTTCAAACCTGAAGCCCAATGAAATTGGATTCCAGGAGGTCAAAAACCTGAGGGTTAATGGTCAATTGCAAAAAACCACGGCCTACGAAACCATACTCAAGGTGGAATTGTCCAAGCCCATTCTCCCAAAATCAAAGGTCCTGATAGAACTTGATTTTGAAGCACAGGTGCCTGTTCAAATTAGAAGAAGCGGAAGAGACAATGCAGAAGGAGTGCGCTTTAGCATGGCACAATGGTATCCCAAATTGGCAGAATACGATCAACAAGGATGGCACCCAACTCCTTATGTTGCAAGGGAGTTTTATGGTGTGTGGGGAGATTTTGAAGTCAACATTACCATCGATAAAAACTACGTGATTGGCGGAACAGGTTATCTCCAGAACCCCCATGAAATAGGACATGGTTACGAAAAATATGCAAGCCTTCCCTACAAACCAACACAGGCCAATACACTTACATGGAAGTTCAAAGCGCCCAATGTGCATGATTTTGTTTGGGCAGCAGATCCAGGATATGTACACAATTCAAAGCAGGTAAGAAAAGGACTTGTTCTTCATTCATTTTATACCATAGATACGGCTGCATTGACTGCCCAATTCAATGCGATGCCAGCCAGGATGAGGCAAGTGTCTAACTTGAATGCCTATATCAACAACTATAAGTCTCAGTGGGACAGTGTTCTAGAGCTTGCATCCAAAGCATTGCCCTTCATTGACAAGCATTATGGTGAGTATCCTTACAAACAATATTCATTCATTCAAGGGGGAGATGGCGGCATGGAATATCCCATGGCCACTTTGCTCAAAGGTGCCGGAGAAGGTGTGGTCATCCATGAATGGATGCACAGTTGGTACCAGATGATCCTGGGTACCAATGAATCCCTCTACCCCTGGATGGACGAAGGGTTTACCAGTTTTGCAGAATCGAATGTCCAGAATTACCTCCATGAAAGCAAAGATTCATTCCCGCATCTTGGGGCCTACAATGCCTATATTGCCCTTTCAAAAAGCGATTTCAATGAGCCATTGACCACCCATTCAGATCATTATAGCACCAACAGCGCTTACAGCACCAATGCCTATTCAAAAGGAGAAGTTTTCATGGAGCAACTGGGCTATATTGTAGGCGCTCCTGCAAGAGACAGTATTCTGTTGAAATATTTTCAAACTTGGAAATTCAAACATCCCCATGTGAACGACCTGATCAGGTTGGCTGAAAATGAAAGCGGTATTCAGTTGGATTGGTACAAGGACTTCTTTGTAAACACCACCAAGACGATTGATTATGGGATTGACAGCCTTTGGGATGAAGGTGGAAAAATGAAAATACGGCTCAGGAATGCAGGAACCATGCCCATGCCAATAGACATTGAAATGGTGTTCAAAGATGGATCAAGGGAAACGGCTTATATCCCACAATACCTGATGTTTGGCAGCAAGCAAAATGAAGAGCCTTCCATCAAGCGTACGGTTGGCGAACCTTGGAAATGGACCCACCCAACCCATGTGATCACCATAGACAGGAAATTGCTTGATTTAAAGAAGATTGAAATTGACCCTACCAAAAGGATGGCAGATAACGAAAGAAGAAACAATAAACTTGAGCTTACCTGGTAAGCTTATTTTTCGGAGATTCTTCTCTGCAAATTTTGGAACAGGTCTATGAGCTGGGTATACATCAGGGTCATTTCGGCTTCTGTTTTCTTTAGTGTATCATCCTCAATTTCCCTGATCAACCCATCAAAACCATTGATTCCGATGGATTTGATCATCACTTTTTCCCTGTGCAATGTTCTCTTTGCACCTTCCCAGTCCTTGGCCGAAACACTGATCTGCCACTCGCCCAATGCATGACCCACTTCATCCAATAAGTATTCCATCATTTTCGCAACCTGGGTGGGCTCATTACCAGCCATTTCAGAAATATTGGAAATAATCTTTTTGTGGATGGATTGATAATATTTTTCTTTCACCGAGCCCGTTTTGAAGCGGTCGAAATCAGTTTCAAAGCTGAGGCCTTTTACTTTTTCTTTTGATTTTGGCCTCAGGATATTTTCAATGGCAGTCAGCTTTGCGGGTGTTAGCATGGTGTTTTTGGTCTTAGGTCAACAAGTTTCATTTACAATTTGTTGTTTTGTTCTCACCTAAAAAAGAGGAAAAACCGTAAAAAAATGAGAATAAATTCTTTTACTATTGTTTAATTAATTGTTCATACAACCAATTGAATATAGAACAATGTAAAACAAGCCAACAATTATTTATGGTATCGGTACTATTCTTGGTTTTTTGTAGTTAATTACAAGGTAATCAGCATTATATATATAAGTTAATGATAAGATAACTTAAAATGATCACAAAACATCATTAACTTACAGAAGAGCAAAAAAGCAATGATTAGAATTGGCATCATAGAAGACAATATTTTCTTACTGAAGAGCTTTCGGGATTACCTGAACAGCAGTGAGGGCATGACAGTGGTTTTTTCGTGTGCCTCAATGGAAGAGGCCAAGGAACACATAGATTACAAAACCAACCCAAATCCCGATATCATCCTCCTTGACATCTTCCTGCCCGGGGAATCAGGACTTGAAGGCATACCCTACCTCAAGAGCAAATTCCCTACCACTAAAATCATTATGCTCACTGCTTACAATGAAGATAGCCTGATCATCAATTGCCTTGAACAAGGAGCTTCTGGCTATGCATTAAAAACCGCACAATTGAGCAATTTGATTGATGTAATCAACCAAACCTCTAGAACGGGAGCCTTCATTGATGAACGCTCCATTGGAAAAGTAATCAGCAACCTTCAAAACAAAAAAGAGTCAAGTTTCAAAGACATGCTGACTTTTAGGGAAAAAGAGATTGTGGCACTGGTTGAAAAAGGGTACAGTTACAAGCAAATGTCTGAATCACTATACGTGACTACTTATACCATCAATTATCACTTGAAAAACATATACAAAAAGCTCAACATCCACTCCAAGTCAGAACTCTTATCCAAAATCATGGATGAAAGCAAAAGCTGAGCATTTGTCAACTTCATTTTCGCTGTATCTTTGAGGCCATTCAAGTCTTTGCCACATGTCGAATTCAGCGCTGCAGATCAATGTCAACAATACTGAAAAAGCCTTTGCCTACAAAACTGACCGTGACCTGAAAAGAGCCCGGTTTCTATTTTCAGTGATGCAATTTGCCCCTTTGGTAAAATTGGGAACACAAATCACTCCATGGGCCATCAAATCAGGTCTGCCCGTCAAAGGGATTATCAAAAATACCTTGTTTAAACAATTTGTTGGGGGTGAATCCCTGGAAGAAACGGTTGGAGTTGCAGATATGCTTGAAAAATTCAACGTGCAGGTCATTCTGGATTATGGGGTTGAAGGAGGAGAAGGCGATGAAGACAAATATGAAGCAGAAGCCAGTTATTTTATCAAGGTCATTCAGTTTGCTGCCACCAGAAAAAACATTCCCTTCATCAGCATCAAAATAACAGGCCTGGTATCCAGTTCACTCCTTGAAAAACTGGATACTACCCTATCAACCAACGGCGTTGAGCCTTTACAGACCAGGTTTAACAGAAAATTTCAACAACTGAGCCAGGAAGAGAAGGCCCAGTGGGAACAACTCATGGCCAAAACCGTGCGATTGTGCCAAGCAGCATCTGATGCAGGCATTGGTATTATGATTGATGCAGAAGAATCCTGGATTCAAGATGCTATTGATGTGGTGGCTACCCAGATGATGGCGCAGTTCAACATGGGAAAAGTTGTTGTATACAATACCATTCAACTGTATCGATCAGATCGCTTATCATACCTCTCTGACACCCTTGAAGAGGCTGAACAAGCAGGATATTTCACAGGGCTAAAGCTGGTAAGAGGGGCTTATATGGAAAAGGAAAGGGCAAGAGCAATGGAATTGGGCTATCCCTCACCCATCCAACCCAACAAGGAGTCTACAGACAGGGATTATGATGCAGCAATTGGGATTTGTATGTCAAAAATAGAACTGGTTTCTATCATTGTTGCCAGCCATAATGAAAAAAGCAATCTATTGGCGGCAAACGAATCAGGATCCAAACATCTTCCTGCAATGCATCCTCACCTCCATTTCTCACAGCTCTATGGCATGAGCGATAACCTTACCTTCAATCTGGCAGACGCAGGATACAACGTTTCAAAATACCTTCCCTTTGGCCCTGTTGATGAAGTAATTCCCTACCTGATGCGAAGGGCACAAGAAAACAGTTC
>CAILKQ010000032.1 GCA_903834825.1 uncultured bacterium
AAAATGTGGCATATTCATAACCATCCGCTGGAGCGAAAGCTTTGAAAGCGGTTTAAAAACTAAAAAAATGGCAGACGTAAAAGCATTGGCCGAACAACTGGTAGGCCTGACAGTAAAAGAAGTTCAAGAATTGGCTAACGTATTGAAAGCTGATTACGGTATTGAACCAGCTGCTGCTGCAGTTATGGTATCAGCAGGTGACGGTGGTGGCGCTGCCGCAGTTGAAGAGAAAACAGCTTTTGATGTAATTCTTGTATCTGCTGGTCCAAGCAAGCTTGGTGTTGTTAAAATCGTAAAAGAATTGACAGGATTGGGCTTGAAAGAAGCAAAAGACCTCGTTGACGGCGCACCTAAGCCAGTTAAGGAAGGTGTTTCAAAAGCGGAAGCTGATGAATTGGTTGCCAAGCTTAAGGAAGCTGGTGCCGAAGTTGAAGTTAAATAAACAATTGTCAGGCCTTAGGGTCTCTCAATAGCTATTTAGGAAAAGCCGGATTTATTCCGGCTTTTCCTATGCTTAGAATCCAGCCAGAAGCAACATTAACCTATTGAAACTCATTCTTCTCTCCAGGTCAATTACCTGCCTCAACTGTCCTAATAAATTTGTCCGTTTCGCCTATTAATCATAACTTCGCAATCCCTTAAATTGGGCACAATTCAATTTTAATTCCCGTTACAATATTAAAGTACTGATAATCAGTATGTTACTCGAGGTGTAGCAGGTGGAATTTCTTTTGTTTTGATAATATACAACACTTTAAAAAGCACATCATTCTATGTCTTCAGCAAAAGTGGCTTCAAACAGGGTGCATTTCGGCAAGGTAAAGCACCTGGCGGAAACGCCCGATCTCTTAGAGATTCAGATCCAGTCGTTCAAGGATTATTTTCAGCTTGAGACCACGCCTGATAAGCGTAACAACGAAGGTCTTTTCAAGGTTTTCAAGGAGAACTTCCCTATCAATGATACAAGGAACATCTTCATGCTGGAATTCCTTGATTATTTTATTGATCCGCCGCGCTACACCATTGAAGAGTGTATGGAGCGTGGTTTGACCTATGCTGTTCCCCTCAAGGCAAAATTGCGCTTGAGCTGTAACGATGAGGAGCATGTCGACTTCCAAACAATTGTACAGGACGTATTCCTTGGCAACATCCCTTACATGACGCCCCGTGGTACTTTTGTAATCAACGGTGCTGAAAGGGTTGTTGTTTCACAGCTTCATCGTTCACCTGGTGTATTCTTTGGTCAATCCCTTCATCCGAACGGAACCAAGATTTATTCTGCCCGTGTCATTCCTTTCAAAGGTGCATGGATGGAGTTTGCTACAGACATCAACAATGTCATGTATGCATACATCGACCGTAAAAAGAAATTCCCCGTAACAACGCTTTTGCGTTCGATCGGTTTTGAAACCGATAAGGATATCCTTGAACTCTTCGGCATGGCTGATGAAGTCAAGGCAGACAAAAAATCATTGGCTGGCCAAGTTGGAAAGCGTTTGGCTGCCAGGGTCCTCAAAACATGGGTAGAAGATTTCGTTGATGAAGATTCTGGTGAAGTTGTTTCACTTGAAAGGAATGAAGTTGTTTTGGAGCGTGACAAGGTATTGAGTGAAAAAGATCTTGAAACCATCATTGAAACCGGTGTCAAGAGTGTATTCATCCAGAAGGAAGAGGTGAGTGGCGATTATGCCATCATCTACAATACCCTGAACAAGGATACTTCCAATTCAGAACTTGAAGCGGTTCAACACATATACAAGCAATTGCGTGGTGCTGATGCCCCAGACAATGAAACTGCCCGTGGCATCATCGACAAATTGTTCTTCAGTGACAAGCGTTATGACCTCGGAGAAGTAGGCCGTTACAAGATCAACAAGAAGCTCAACCTCAACTACGCATTGGGTCAAAAAACCCTCACGAAGGAAGATATCATTGAAATTGTTAAATACCTTGTTCGCCTTACCAATGGTAAAGCAGAGATTGACGATATCGATCACCTGAGCAACAGGCGTGTACGTACCGTTGGTGAGCAATTGTATGCACAGTTCGGTGTTGGTTTGGCCAGGATGGCAAGAACCATTCGTGAGCGGATGAATGTACGTGATAACGAGGTATTCACTCCTGTGGACCTGATCAATGCCCGTACGCTCTCCTCTGTCATCAATTCATTTTTCGGTACATCCCAACTTTCACAGTTCCTCGATCAGACAAACCCACTGAGTGAGATCACGCACAAGCGTCGTATCTCCGCACTCGGACCCGGTGGTTTGAGCAGGGAGCGTGCAGGTTTTGAAGTCCGTGATGTACATTATTCTCACTACGGTCGTCTTTGTACGATTGAGACGCCGGAAGGACCCAACATTGGTCTTATCTCAACGCTTTGTGTTCACGCAAAGATCAACGAGATGGGATTCATTGAAACGCCTTACCGCAAGGTGAACAATGGCAAGGTTGACGTCAAGAAATTGACCTACCTGAGTGCCGAAGAAGAGGATACTGCAAAGATTGCACAGGCCAACGTGCCTTTGAATGATAAAAGTGAGTTTGCTGAAGACAAAGTGAAGGCAAGGCAAACGGGTGATTTCCCTATTCTTGAGCCGAATCAAGTAGAATACATGGACGTTGCCCCCAACCAGATTGTTGGACTTTCAGCCTCCCTTATTCCTTTCTTGGAGCATGATGATGCCAACCGTGCGCTGATGGGTTCAAACATGCAACGCCAGGCCGTTCCATTGATCAAGCCTCAGGCTCCGATTGTTGGTACCGGATTGGAAGGCAAGGCCGCCCGTGATGCAAGGATTCAGTTGCATGCAGAAGGGGATGGTGTTATTGAATTTGTTGATGCCAATGAGATCCATGTTCGCTATGAGCGTGATGAAGCACAGAAGCTTGTCAGCTTTGAAGATGACATGTTGGTCTACAAGTTGACCAAATTCATCAAGACCAACCAGGAAACCTCTATCACCTTGCGCCCGGCTGTGTCCAAAGGACAGCGTGTGAAGAATGGCGACTTCCTCACGGAAGGATACGCTGTAAAGAACGGTGAGTTGGCGCTTGGTCGTAACCTGAAAGTGGCATTCATGCCTTGGAAGGGATATAACTTTGAGGATGCCATCGTTATCAATGAAAAAGTAGTGAGTGAAGATCTTTTCACATCCATTCATATATCAGAATTCGAATTGGAAGTAAGGGATACCAAGCTTGGCGAAGAGGAATTGACGCCAGACATTCCTAACGTTTCCGAAGAAGCCACCAAAGACCTTGACCAATATGGTATCATCCGTATAGGCGCACAGGTAAAGGAAGGCGATATCCTCATCGGTAAGATTACTCCAAAAGGAGAAAGTGATCCTACCCCTGAAGAGAAATTGCTTCGTGCCATCTTCGGTGACAAGGCTGGTGATGCCAAAGATGCATCACTCAAAGCTCCAAGTGGAACAGAAGGTGTTGTGATTGGAAAGAAACTCTTCCAGCGCGCCAAAAAAGACAAGAACTCCAAAGCAAAGGAAAAAGCAGCCATCGAAAAGCTTGAGGCTGTTCATATCCAAAATAAGAAGGATATTCTTGAATTGCTGGTAAGCAAATTGCAAACCCTTTTGAAGGATAAAAATTCTTCTGGTGTTTCCAACAACTTCGGTGAAGTCATCATCAGCAAAGGGTCAAAGTTTAATCCCAAAGCTCTTGCAACCATCGACTACCAGAACATCAATCCTTTGGGTTGGACCAGTGACGTGAAGATTGATGATTCAATCAATACACTGCTTCACAACTACAACATCAGGTCTAACGAAGAACTCGGCCGTTACAAGCGTGAAAAATTCAATATCTCCATCGGTGATGAACTCCCTGCTGGTGTATTGAAACTTGCCAAGGTATACCTCGCTGTGAAGCGTAAGCTGAAAGTGGGCGATAAAATGGCAGGTCGTCATGGTAACAAGGGTATCGTAGCCAAAATTGTAAGGGCTGAAGACATGCCTTTCCTTGAGGATGGAACACCGGTTGACATCGTATTGAATCCATTGGGTGTACCGTCAAGGATGAACCTTGGACAGATTTACGAGACCATCCTTGGATGGGCTGGTGAGAAATTAGGGCTGAGGTTCTCCACGCCAATCTTCGACGGTGCAACCGTTGATGAGATCACAGGGTTGATTGACAAAGCTGGCTTGCCAAGCTTTGGACATACCTATCTTTATGATGGTGAAACAGGAGAGCGCTTCCACCAAAAAGCAACAGTTGGTATCATCTATATGCTAAAACTTCACCACATGGTAGACGATAAGATGCACGCGCGTTCTATCGGACCATACTCTCTCATCACCCAGCAGCCGCTTGGTGGTAAGGCACAGTTCGGTGGTCAGCGTTTCGGTGAGATGGAAGTTTGGGCATTGGAAGCCTATGGTGCTTCCAACATCCTTCAGGAATTGCTTACCCTCAAGTCTGATGACATCATCGGAAGGGCCAAGACCTACGAAGCCATCGTTAAAGGTGACAACGTACCGAAGCCAGGTATTCCTGAGTCATTCAATGTACTCGTGCATGAACTGCGCGGACTTGGACTTGACCTCAAGTTTGATAACTAAGGGCCGTAACCAAATCATAACGCAAAAGCCATCCGAAAGGATGGCTTTTTTTATTTGCATGCCTTGTAGCGTTGTACAACTCGGAAATGAGAGAATAAAAAAGGCTCCCAATTGGGAGCCTTAAATAAAATTTATTTACTGACGCATTAAGGTTGAGCAAAGCTATTTCTAAATCCACCTTGAGCGAATAATGCCATCATTCTTGTTTTTTGACCAGAAGAGAACATGTACATGCAAGCATCATTAGTATAATCCATGTAGTTCATGGTCATTTCAATAGGGCCGCCTTTACAAAGACTTTTAAGACCTGGAGCGGGGCATCCATAATTTGCAGCATCATGTGCAGGTGTATCATTCACCTGATCGTTCCCACATCGAGAATCTCCCCATATATGCCTGAGGTTTAACCAATGGCCTACTTCATGGGTTGCGGTTCTGCCCAAATTATATGGAGCACTTGGTCCAGAGTTACTGGTAACTCCAACATATTTGCTATCAATAACAATACCATCGGTGGCTGATGAACCGCCAGGGAATTGAGCATATCCCAGAATTCCTCCTCCAATAGTGCAAACCCACATGTTCATATTTGTTGTTGGGCTGGTTGGATTAATGCCACCATTGAGTGTGCTTTTCATTGAGTTATTGGTTCCCCACGAGGTTTTAGTAGTAGACTTTCTGATTATTTGAGCTAAAACAAACCTTAGATTGGTATTTCCAGCTTTAACATTTGTGAATGTATTGGGGATTTTAATGATATCAGCGTTTGTCGCTGCAAAGTCTGCATTCAGTACTTGAATTTGTGATTGAATTTGAACATCTGAGATATTTTCTTCTGTAGTTCTATAGAGTACATTAACTACAACAGGGATTTCATAAACTCCTGGGCTTACCAGTCTGTAAGCAGAAGGATCGGAACTCACTTTTTTTGTAAATGCCTCAATATCTGCCATTTTCTTGGCTAATCCGGGATTGTCTTTCAGCTGTTGCTGATGCACTTCATAAGAGGCGCAGGTCCTTTGAAATGGTACTCCCTGAGCATTCACGGGGATTTCAACTGTTGAGCTGAGATCAGGAACATTGGCCATTGGATCTTGGGCCATTTTTGTACACGAAAAAACAAGCAATACAAGCACTACGGGTAAGACTAAAATTTTCTTCATAAAAGGTTTGATTGGTTACTACTAAAGTAAGCAAATATGTCAAATGTGACACAAAAAAAAGGAGTCCCAATTTTGAGACTCCTTTACAGATCTATTAAAAGTTATTTTAACCAAAGAATGTACTGATCCAGTAAACCAAGGCAGCCATCAGGGCGCTTACTGGGATGGTAAGGATCCAGGCTATAAGGAGGGACGACGTTACACCCCATCTTACAGCGCTGAGTCGCTTTGTGGCACCTACGCCAATGATGGACCCCGTAATGGTATGTGTGGTGGATACGGGAATTCCCATTTGACCTGTAAAAAACAGGGTGAAAGCACCTGCCGTTTCAGCTGCCACGCCTTCCAGGGGCGTTACTTTGGTGATCTTGGTTCCCATGGTCTTTACGATTTTCCAACCACCACTCATGGTGCCCAGACCAATGGCAATATAACAGGAAATGGGAACCCAGCCAGGCAGTTGTGCAAAGTCCTGAATATTTCCACTGGCAATCAATGCAGCGCCAATGATTCCCATTACTTTCTGGGCATCGTTACCGCCATGTCCGATGCTGAATGCCGCAGAACTGAACAATTGAAGTTTCTTGAACATATTTCCCACAGAGTAAGCTGAAGGGGTCTTGATTTTTTCTACATAAATATAAATGAACATAAATAAAATCGATGTCAGGACGATGCCCCAAACGATGGCATGGTTCTCAGACTTTTCGATGTCTTTCTTGAATGAGCTTTGGATGTCAAATTTTTCAATTTTTGATCTTACTTTTTTTGCATTGGCAGGATCAATGGGATAAATGGCATTGAAGGCAACGAGCGCACTGTCCAAACTGATTTCCTTTTTCAGCAATTGCTTAACGGGGCCCTTGTATTTCTCCGTCTCCACCTTTGCAACATCGTACTCTTTTTTCTTTTCTGCATTGTCTGCCGAGAGGGATTCGAGGATAAGGAAATTATTGGCATTGCGTACTTCGTCTTTTAATTTGCTTACTTCAATATCTGTCAGTAAGCCATTGTGGTAGGCAAATGCAGCAATAGAGTCGGCGCCAATTTTATCAAATTCTACTATTAAGGGAACAATTTTAGCATAAATATCTTTAGCCCCACTCAGTTTCTTTTCAGCGGTTACCAGGTCTTCTTTTGCTTTCTCGTTGTTGTTGTCTTTTTCAAGGGTTTCTTCAGCTTTTGCAACTTCAAGTTTGTATTTATCCAGTTTGATGAACTTTTCAAGTCCCTGGTTCATTTTATTTGTCTCAAACCTATCGAAAAGCAATACGGTCAATGCAGTAGCCAAAATGATGATGCCCATCCTCAGCCACATGTTGCGCAATATGGTTACAATATTGATGAAGATGGAGATTATCATACCAATCATCGGTGCAAAAAAGATGAAAAGTACCGTTTTGATGATGGTATCATTCTCAACCACCTTTGACCAGGAGATGGTTAGGCCTTTGGTCATCATGGCATGGGCAATGGCTGCACCAGCAAATCCTCCAATCAGGGTATGGGAAGAAGATGATGGAATACCATACCACCAGGTGAGCAGGTTCCAGAATATTGCAGCAATCAATCCTGCAAGAATCACATTGAGGGTAATAAACTCTTTGTTGACCGTCTTGCTGATGGTATTGGCAACAGCGTGGTCCTGGAAAATGAAATAAGCAACCACATTGAAAAAAGCAGCCCAGATAACCGCTTGAAATGGAGCAAGTACTTTGGTGGAAACAACGGTTGCGATGGAGTTGGCAGCGTCGTGAAAGCCGTTGATGTAATCAAAAATCAGGGCAAGTACAATGATAACAATGAGAAGGGTCATGAGCAATTATTTTGTAGGCCGTCACCTAAATTAGGCGTACTTGATAATGATCGATTCAATTACATTGGCCGCATCTTCGCATTTGTCAGTAGCTATCTCCAACACTTGGTATATTTCTCTTTTTTTGATAACCTCTTTAAAGTCATTTTCATTGTTAAACAGGCGATCAATGCTCATGTCAAATACATCATCAGCCTGGTTTTCAATGCTGTTGATTTTTACAATGGCTTCTGTCATCTCCCTGAGGTTTTTCATGTCTCTGAGGCCGTGTACAGCTTTCTTGATTTCTACGCTTCCTTGCAAAACAAGATCAGCCAATTTATGAATCCCAATGTCATTGGGGTTGACTCTGTAAAAATTTATTTTTTTTGCTGAAGCATAAATGTAGTCTGCAATGTCATCCAAAGCTGTAGCCAAGTAATGGATATCTTCCCTGTCCAATGGCGTGATGAAATTGCGTCCTAATTCGGTGAATACATTATGCGTAAAATCGTCGTTCTTGTGCTCCAGGTTTTCAATGATGGCTGCGATCTCAGCTCTTTTGTCTTCATCGGATTCATTTACCATCAGTTGCAATTGTGTAGCCATTTTACCGACTACCTCTGCCATGTTTTCAAAAAGGGTAAAAAATACTTTGTCTTTTGGAAGGAAAATTTTGAAGAACGTGTTTATCGCCATAATGATGGTTTTTCAATAATATGAATTGCAATATTAAACAATCCTTTACCAATTTAGAGACTCATTATGCACCCTCGGATTACCAAATTGTTAAGAAATGGCGTTTATATTTTTATAATCAATGAAATAGGGCGATGGTTAAAATGAAAAATCGGAGGGTCATATGGCTTGTTTGATATGTAATATATACACATATAGAATATAGCCATTATTTCCAAACACGGGATAGCCTGTAGAATAGAAAAAAGTGAGTGAGTGCAAGTCCTTCAAAAACAAGAATATACCAGGGCCATTCGCCGATGATCAGTGGGTTCTTGGCGATGGGGGGGCTGGATAAA
Source organism: uncultured bacterium (assembly GCA_903834825.1). Lineage (GTDB taxonomy): Bacteria > Bacteroidota > Bacteroidia > Chitinophagales > Chitinophagaceae > Pollutibacter. The sequence continues at coordinate 8,579 of CAILKQ010000032.1, forward strand.
TACATATAATTTGATCCGAAAGCCCAATTGAAGCTGCCAATCACCAGGGCCACAAACTGCGTTAATAGAAAAACCCTGAACCATGAATATTTTTCAGGTTTGAAGCCTTGGTAAATGATAGCATACAGGCAGGCCAGCAGGAGTCCGCCATGACCGATAAAATATGAGTAGTAGAAAAATCCTTCCGATCCAAGATCAAACTCAGGTGTAAGCAAAGAATGAAGCCCTCCGGTCAGTCCCCAATAAAACAAAACATGGGCGATGCCTGCGTTAAAGCGCCACAGTACTGCAACGGATAAAAAAGTACTGATTCCACAGAGGTGCAGGGGTAAATTGTTTTCAATGGACCAGGATCCTAGTGAATAGCTGTAGATATTTTCAATGACCACGTTCAAGAGCAGCAGCAATCCCAAGTATTTTGGATAGTTGGTATGTTTTGCCCAATCAACATATTGGGGAAGCATCAGCAATAAAGCGATGATCCCGATTACGACGGTAATACAGGTCCACCATTCTGGTGTAAAGCTTTCCATGATAATATGCTGGGTCATTGCGGTATTGGTTAAGTTCGGATAAAAATACCAATTGGTATTTTTTTATTGTTATCTACCAAGCCCTGTTTAAATTGCCTTTTATAACATGGGACATAGATACATCAGGTGGATTGTTTTTTTTAGTTTGTTAGGATTGCAATCCAATGCCCAACAGCTGCTGGTTCAAACCATCAAAGGGTCAGTTGCTGATCGTTTCATCAAAACTCCATTGGCCGGGGCAACCATTGAATGGATCGGAGCCGGGCGGAAAATATCTATCTCAGATGGGAAAGGAAATTTTACACTGAGTGGCATTCCAGTAGGTCGTCAATCCATCAAAATCAGCCATGTCGGTTACAAGCCCATCACGTTGAACAACCTGCAAGTTGAATCGGGAAAGGAGTTGGTAATTGCGGTAGAAATGGAAGACGATTTGACGATGGAAAATGAGATCATCGTTAAGGCGAGATCCAACAAGGGCAGGCCAATCAACGAAATGGCCATGGTAAGTGGGAGGATGTTCAGTGTAGAAGAAACCAGAAGATTTGCTGCGGGTTTGAATGATCCGTCCAGGATAGCTACTGCCTTTGCAGGGGTCACTGCCGCTAGCGGAGATGGCAATGCATTGGTAATAAGGGGCAATGCCCCCAATGGCTTGTTGTGGCGGATGGAAGGCATTGATATTCCGAATCCGAACCATTTTGCGCGGGTAGGCACTTCGGGAGGAGCCATCTCCATCCTCAGTGCACAGTTGCTGGCCAATTCGGATTTTATCTCAGGTGCATTTCCAGCAGAATATGGCAATGCAGTGTCGGGTGTTTTTGATATCAGGTTAAGAAAAGGGAACAGGGATAAGCGTGAACACACGTTTTCATTGAGTACAATTGGCATTGATTTTGCCACAGAGGGCTATTTTAAAAAAGGATATGGGGGTTCCTATCTGTTTAACTACCGGTACGGATTTTTGACCTTGATGCAAAAGCTGGGATTCAATATTTCAGATGCGGCCACCTCTTTTCAAGACCTCTCTTTCAATATCCATTTGCCTACCAAAAAACTGGGTAATTTTTCGATTTTTGGATTTGGAGGGCTGAGCGAACAACATGATGAATTGGCCAAGGACTCATTGACCTGGTTAAGGAATACTTCTTCACGTACAGGCTCTTTGGATGGGGCTAATACTGGTATTGCAGGTGTTTCGCATCAAATCAATATCGGAAAAAAAACTTTGATCAAAACCATTTGGAGCCTGAATGGGATGGCGTATAAAGAAGTCGATGAGCGGCTGGATAAATTCAGTGGCCCAGTCCTTGTCACACGCAAGAACAACTTTGCTGAATGGAACTCCGTCATTTCTACTGTTGCAAGCCATAAGTTCAACAAACACCATTTGATCAAAACGGGTATTTATACTACTGGAAAATCATTTAGCCTGAAGCAGCGGGAAGCGGTCAGCAATATTTTAAAGGATAAATTGAGGGCCAATGGTCAAACACGGTTGACCAATTATTTTGCACAATGGAAGTGGGATCCCAATAACAAGGTTGCTTTGCAAATGGGACTTCATGGGCAAGTGCTGGGGCTTAACAAGAAATCTTCTATCGAACCCCGTGCAGGCATTCGGTTCATGACCTTCAAGGGACAATACCTCTCTTTTGGCGCTGGTTTGCATACACAGATTCAGCCGCTGGGCAATTATTTTGCGCGCATCAGGGTTGGCAATGATACCATCACCCCAAATATGAATCTGGGCTTTAGCCGGGCCATTCATTATGTGTTGGGATACGCAATTCAGCTGTCTCCGAATTGGAACCTGAAAACCGAAGCCTACTACCAATGGCTTTACAGGATTCCGGTACAAGCCAGTAAAATCAGTAGTTACAGCGTTATCAACCTGGAAGATGATTATGCCATTGAGATATTGGCCAACCGCGGGCTCGGACAGAATTATGGCCTTGAATTTACTTTGGACAGGTACTGGAATGATCAGTTTTATCTGCTCAGCACGCTGAGCTTGTATCAGTCAACGTACAAACCTTCCGATGGCATTTGGCGCGATACACGGTACAATTCCAACACATCATTTACTTTCTTGCTGGGAAAGGAGTGGACCTTCAAAACCAAACGCCCCTCTTCTTTGGGGTTGGATGTTAAACTGATTTCTGGTGGTGGTGTGAGGGTTACGCCGATAGACTTGCCCAAATCGATCTTACAAAAAACCACTGTTCTTGTACCTTCACAGATCTATGGAGAAAAATTGAAATCCATTTTTAGGCTTGATGTTCAGATGGAATGGAAGCTGCAGTATAGCAAGATGACGGGTAGTTTTATCCTCGGGGTTCAAAATGCACTGAATACAAAGAATCGGGTCAGCCAACGCTATGATGCCAGTTCTGGAAGAATTGTCTATTCATATCTTTTGGGAAGGATTCCAGTATTTGGTTTCAGATTTGATTTGTAATTTGTAAAACAATTTGATTGAAATATCGTTATAAGGCCGTAATAAGTTAACACAACAAACAATTACATACCATGGAAAGAAAAGAATTCCTTAGCAAAATCAGTGGTGGGCTTGCATTTACGTGTGTAGCCTGTATGATGGCAGCTTGTTCAAAAGAAGGCACTACTGGTACTGGAAACAATACCGGCGGCAGTGGTAATACTGGCGGAGGCGGCACAGGAAGCACGCTACTTACCATCAACCTGACAAGCCAACTGCTTGCCATTGATGACTTTGTTTCAGACAAAGGAATTATTGTGGTCAGAAAGGCTGCGGGAAATGCTGTGTCTAGTTTCGTGGCATTCGTTAATGCCTGTCCTCACCAAGGGGTTGCTGTGACTTTCAGGAAAGGCAGCAATGATTTTTATTGTTCTGCCCATGGCTCAACTTTCTCTATTGCTGGTGCTGTGGTTGCAGCGCCTGCAACAAGTGGACTATCAGCAAGAACTGTTGAAATCAGTGGTACTACGCTTACCGTAAAATAGTCAATCCTCTACCTTTTTGCCTGCTTTAAGTTGCAGGTGATGGGTGATACAGGAAGGAATATCTTGGCTATAATGGCTTACATATATAAGTGTTGTTGATGTTGATCCACAAATCTGATCTATAGTATTTCTGAACCTTGCTGTTTGTTGGGGATCAAGTCCCTGGCAAGGTTCATCCAGGATCAGCAAGGGTGGACTTTTAACCAGTGCCCTTGTAAGCATTACCAATCGCTGTTCACCCAATGAGAGTTGGTTCAACCTTTTTTCTTTTATGGCGGTAATGCCGAGGATGTCCATCCATTCCAAAACAATGCTTGTTTCGGTTGGGCCGGGTTTCCTGAACAGACCAATGGTGTCAAATAGTCCTGAGGCAACCGCCTCTTGGCAGGTTATGCCCAGGTCGAAGAACAGGTGCAATTCCGGAGAAACATAGCCGATGTTTTTTTTGATGTCCCAAATGCTTTCACCCGTTCCTCTTTTCCTGTCGAAAAGAAAAATATCATTGGCATAAGCCTGCGGATTGTCGGCACTGATCAGGCTCAGCAGGGTCGATTTTCCTGCACCGTTAGGCCCTGTAACACACCATCTTTCTCCTTTTTTGACTTCCCAATTGAAGTTTTCCAAGATTTTTTTTCCATTGTAGGCAATGTTGACATTTCTCATCTCAAGGGCATGATTGAAAGCCAAGCTGGGAGTTGCATAATGTTTATGCAGGGCAAGGGGAGATGGCGATTTTGCATCAATCTCTGATGATTCATCAAGTATTGGTTGATTGTTTTTTGGGCCGGCATAGATAATTTTTCCTTCCTTGATGATGGCTGCATGCGTGATGCATGATGGAAGATCTTCCGGGGATGCAAAGAGCAAGATTTTGGTTCCTGCTTGCACAATCTTGTTCAATCCATCCTGCAATGTTGACCTTCCTGCTTTATCCAACCCCACAAATGGATTATCCAAAATCAATAAGGACGGGGATTGTGTCATGGCCTTGGCCAATTGCAGTCTTTTGTTCTCCCCATTGGATAACTGAATCAGTGGCTTATCAATAATAGGCCCCAAGTTGAAAAAATTGATCCAGTATTCATTCAACGCTTGGTCAGTCTCATCAAACTGTTCTGCTACAGTTAAGGTGTCTTCTGCATCAGAAGAATTGAACCTTTGCTGGTAATAAAATTGCTGCACATTGCTTCTGTTCTTGAACTGATGTTGTTGTTCAATGAGTAGAACCTTGGGTTGAATTTCCTGATCTTCAAGGGTAGCAAATGTTATTTTTCCCCTGTAAAAAATCTTGCCTGCGATGGCCTTTGCCAAAGTGGATTTCCCCGAACCGCTGGGTCCTGTAATGGCCCATTGTTCATCATGGCCCATTGTAAGATTGATGTTGTCGAGCAACAGGTTGCCTCCGCGCATGATACTTACTTCATTGATGATGATTTCCATTCCTATTTAAAAAAAATAAAATGTAACTGCTGTGTTGTTATTAATTTTGATAAGTATCGCTAACTTATGGTCCGTTTCCAATGAATTTAAGCATAAAATTACTTTCAAATCATACAATACTCCCCATGTTAAAAAAATGCATCATTTCAATCTTGGTTTTTGGAACAGTCCAATCAAACGTACATGCTCAACAGCAAAAGAAACCGAATATACTCATGATTGCTATTGATGACCTGAAGCCCATGCTTGGATGCTATGGAGAATCAAGGATTATCACACCCAATATTGATGCATTGGCCGCTCGCGGAACTGTGTTCCTTAAAAATTATTGTCAGCAGGCCGTTTGTGCACCAACAAGGGCAAGTTTGATGACCGGGCTGAGGCCTGATGTTACCAAGGTTTGGGACCTTAAAACACAGTTGCGTGACATGATACCCAATGTTGTTACCATGCCTCAATATTTTGTTCAACAGGGATATGCGACCACCGGAATCGGTAAGGTATTTGATGTCAGGTCTGTTGACAAACAATTGGATGCTCCTTCCTGGAGCATTCCCTATCAAAAGCTGAATGATGATGACTATGCGAAGGGGTATGAAAAACCAGTAGGAGGTCAATACCAGGCGAAATCTACGTTGGACCTGTTGGCCGGTTTTGAAAAAGAAGCAAAAGACAAGGGGTTGAATGAAGCGGAGACCAAAGACTTCATGGACAAACACCGTGTTGTGGTTGAAGCTGGTGATGTTCCGGATGATGCCTACAGCGATGGAGCAATTGCCCGGAAAGCAGGAAAAATATTGGCTTCACTGAAAAACCAAGACAAGCCTTTTTTTCTGGCAGTAGGATTCAGTAAACCACATTTGCCTTTTGTATCCCCTAAAAAATATTGGGACAAATACGACAGAAATTCTATTCAGCTGGCAGCCTTTCAACAGCTCACCAAAGGAGCTCCACAGTATGCCTTTCAACCCTCTGCTGAGTTGGTGAACAATTATGCGCTACCTGATGGTTCAAGGTTCAAGGCTGATTATGCCTTGCAAACTGATGATGCCCAACGCATGTTGATACATGGATATTATGCAGCTGTGAGTTACACCGATGCCCAGGTGGGCTACCTGCTCGAACAGTTGAAACAATTGGGCCTTGACAAGAACACGATTGTCGTATTATGGGGTGACCATGGATGGCATTTAGGGGATCATGGCATCTGGAA
>CAILKQ010000033.1 GCA_903834825.1 uncultured bacterium
AGGAAATCAAGGTTTGGGGAAACTGTGGCATGTGTAAGAAAGTCATTGAGACTGCTGCATTGAAAGCCGGTGCCTCCACTGCAAGCTGGAGCGAGGAAACCAAAATACTCAATGTTTCGTACAAGTCTAAAAAGACAGATGCCAAGTCCATTCAGGAGGCCGTTGCTGCTTCTGGTTATGATACGCAGGATGTAACTGCACCAACGGAGGTATACAATAAGCTCCACGGTTGCTGCCAATATGAAAGAAAAGCCACTTCAGTTGTGGCCAAAGACGGCGCAAAAAAAGAATGTTGTGACATGGAAAAATGTGACCACAAAATGGACTGTTGCAAGGACGGAAAATGTGAAAAAGACAAGGCTTGCTGCAAAGATGGAAAATGTGAGCAAGGCAAGGAATGTTGTAAGAAATAACCAATCATCAAAGGGCCCTCAGTTTTCGGAGGGCCCTTATTTCAACCCCCAAAATACAGCTGATTTTTAGGTACCCTTTCATAAAAAAAATCAGAAATCATGTTGAATGCAATCATCCGCTTTTCCATCAGGAACAAGCTCATCATAGGATTATTTACGCTAGGATGGATCATTTGGGGCTCCATAGAGTTGTTCAAACTTCCTGTTGATGCACTCCCAGACATCACCTCTAATCAGGTTCAGGTCATTACAGTTTCACCTACCCTGGGTTCTCTTGAGGTAGAACGATTGATTACTTTCCCCATTGAGCAGGCATCGTCCAACATACCGGACATCAAGGAGATAAGGTCTATTTCAAGATTTGGTCTCTCCGTTGTGACGGTTGTATTTGATGATGACAAAGACATTTATTGGGCCAGGCAACAGGTGAGTGAGCGGATGCTGCTGGTCAGGGATGAGATTCCCAAAGAAGCGGGAACCCCCGAGCTGGCGCCTGTCACCACAGGGCTGGGTGAAATTTACCAGTATATCGTTCGCCCCCAAAAAGGCTATGAAGATAAATTTGACCTCACTGAATTGCGCACCATCCAGGACTGGATCATCCGGAGGCAATTGTTGGGTACTCCTGGTGTTGCTGATGTGAGCAGCTTTGGTGGAAAACTCAAGCAATACGAAGTAGCCATCGATCCTGTGAAATTAAAAGGGGCAGGGGTAACATTTGACCAGGTATTCAATGCCATTCAGAACAACAACCAGAATTCAGGCGCTGCCTATATTGAAAAAGGGCCTTCACTTTTGTTTGTCAGGTCAGAGGGCCTCGTCAAATCAATTGAGGAAATCCAAAATATCTATGTGGCAAAATCTGCTGCAGGTACACCCATATACATCAGGGATATTGCAGAAGCAAGGATTGGAAGCCCCGTCCGGTATGGAGCCCTTACCTACATGGACGAAGGCGAAGTTTCAGGGGCCGTGGTGCTCATGTTGAAAGGGGCAAATGCGGCAAAAGTGATTGGTCATATTGAGGACCGCATGAAACAAATTGAAAAGACCTTGCCAGAAGGGGTTGAAATCAATACTTTTCTCGATCGCACCAAATTGGTCAACCGCACTTTAGGAACGGTGAAGACCAATTTGCTCGAAGGTGCGATGATTGTTTTGTTGATCCTGGTTTTTTTCCTTGGTAACCTGAGGGCCGGGCTGATTGTGGCTTCAGTAATCCCACTGTCGATGCTGTTTGCCGTAGGCATGATGAATCTTTTTGGGGTGACTGGAAACCTGATGAGTTTGGGCGCACTTGATTTTGGATTGATTGTAGATGGTGCAGTGATTATTGTGGAGGCAGTGCTCCACCGGCTGCATTCCAACAAGCACATGGGCTTGCACCTTCGCCAGGGCCAGATGGACCAAACCGTTGAACAATCCGCAGGAAGAATGATGGGGGCTGCAGTGTTTGGACAAATCATCATCCTGATCGTTTATATCCCCATCCTAAGCCTCACTGGTATAGAGGGCAAGATGTTCAAACCCATGGCGCAAACCGTTGCTTTTGCGCTTGTAGGCGCCTTTATTCTCTCCCTCACCTATGTGCCCATGATGACAAGCCTTGTATTGAGTAAAAAACTCAACCATCATGATAATATTTCGGATCGGATGATGTTGAAACTTCAGGGAGGATTCCAAAAAGTCCTGTCGCGGTTGTTGCAACATCCCAAGAAGGTCATTCTTGCCGCGCTGGCATTATTGGTCTTGTCTTTTTTTGTTGCCAGCACGCTTGGGGGAGAATTTATTCCAGAACTGGAAGAGGGCGACTTTGCCATTGAAGCAAGGCTGATGACAGGAAGCTCATTGGAAGAGACCATTGATGCCACCACCAAGGCCGTTCATGAATTGAAAAAGTTTCCTGAAGTGCAGAAAGTGGTCACCAGGATTGGTGCCAGTGAAATACCCACTGATCCGATGCCCATTGAAATGACCGATATCATTGTCAACCTGAAGCCCAAAAACGAATGGACCAGTGCAACAACTTATGATGAACTGGCCAACAAAATGAGTGCAGCCATAGGCAAAGTACCAGGTCTCACCGGTGGCTTTCAATACCCCGTTCAGATGCGTTTCAATGAACTGATCGCGGGTGCAAAACAGGATGTGGTATGCAAGATTTTTGGCGAAGACCTGGATACCCTTGCTTTTTATGCCGCACAATACGAAGAGGTCATTCACAAGGTAGAGGGTGCCAAAGATGTGTATACTGAAAGAGTGAACGGATTGCCACAGATTGTTATCAAATACAAGCCTGCGGCAATCGCTGCCTACGGGCTCAGTATTGCTGCCGTAAACCGGGTGCTCAAGGCTTCTTTTGCAGGTGAAGCTGCCGGTCAGGTCTATGAAAATGAAAGGCGTTTTGACCTTGTCTTGCGCTTGAAAGAAAACAGGCGAAATGATTTGACAGACATCAAAACACTCACGATCACCAATCCTGATGGAATTGCTGTCCCCCTTGATCAGGTAGCAGCAATTGGCATTGAGGAAGGTCCGAACCAGGTTCAGCGGGAAGATGCCAAGCGAAGAATAACAGTGGCATTCAACGTCAGGGACAGGGATGTGGAATCTGTTGTTAAGGAAGTCCAATCCAAGGCAGAGAAAACCATTGCATTGCCCGCAGGATATTATGTGAAATATGGTGGGCAGTTTGAAAACCTGGTAGAGGCGAAAGAGCGCTTGATGATCGCTGTTCCGATTGCCTTGTTGTTGATCCTGCTGATCCTTTATTTTTCTTTTGGCTCCCTTCGCTACGGATTGTTGATCTATACGGCCATTCCGCTTTCAGCCATCGGAGGCATTTTGTTGCTGTGGATGCGTGACATGCCCTTCAGCATCTCAGCAGGAGTAGGGTTCATCGCGCTTTTTGGCGTCGCCGTTTTGAATGGCATTGTATTGATCAATGAGTTCAACAGATTAAAGAATGAAACCCAATTGGATATGCGTGACTTGGTTTTAAAAGGAACAACCACAAGGCTCAGGCCTGTATTGATGACTGCTGCTGTTGCGTCATTGGGATTTCTGCCCATGGCATTGAGTACAAGCTCTGGAGCAGAGGTCCAGCGGCCATTGGCTACAGTGGTGATTGGCGGATTGATTTCAGCCACCTTGCTTACATTATTTGTTTTGCCCGTGCTCTATGTTTGGGTTGAAAAAAGAAAAGGCTCCATCAAGGAGCCAGCCCTTTCTTTGCTCCTTGGATTCTTGTCTCTAACGGCAAGCAGCCAGACAATTGGATTGGCATTGAATGGGCATGTTCCCAATGCAGGACCTTCAGCTTCTTTGCCACTTGACTCCATCATCACAATGGCAGACAGGAATGCACTATCCCTCAAAATGGCTCAAAAACAGGTTGAATATTATGCTGGGTTAAAGAAAAAATCAGCCGAGATTCCCAAAACTTCTTTTGGCGCAGAATATGGTAACATCAACAGTGCAGCAAATGACACCCGATTTTTTCTGAACCAGCAGTTCCAATTGCCAAAGGTCTATGCAAGACAAAAAGAAGCATACCAAAGGTCAGAGGGGCTGCAGGAAGCCAGGAGATTTCTTGAAAAAGCGGAGCTTCATCATACCATCAGGCAACTCTGTTTCAGGATCATGGACCTTGACCGAAGGGATGAAATTTTATACAGGTTTCTGAGGGTTTTTTCCGAGTGGCAGGAAAAAGCAGCCGTTCAGCAAAAAGCTGGTGACATCAATGCCGCAACTTTGAATGCCATTGCGTTGCAATCCAAGCAATATCTCTTCCAGAAAAAACAGCTGGAAGCAGACCGGTATGCATTGATACAGGAGTTGAATGGGATGATCATGTCGGGTAACAATTTTACACCATCATTAGACAATGCGGTCGATAAAAATATCCCTGCACTCATCGCCTCATTTGAATCCCATCCTTCCATCCAAATGGCTGAAGCAGCGGTCAAGGAACAGGTTGCACAAACAGCATTGGAGAAGAACAGGCTTGCCCCCGATTTCAACCTGGGCTACAGCAATCTTTCTATTACAGGATGGCAAACACCAGACGGGATTTCGCAAAAGTATTATGCACCTTCCTATCGGTTTGGCATTGTTCAGGCGGGGGTTTCCATTCCTGTTTTCAATGGTGCTGCCAAGGCCAAAATCAATGCCGCCAAAATCAAAGAAGAGATTGCTGCCATGCAAAAGCAACAGCAGCTTGAAAACCTGAACAGAAGATTGGCAGATGTGGTTTCACGGTTCAATGCAGCCAAAGAAGCCTATGAATACTATGTTTCAGAGGGGTTGCGGTTGTCGGCGGACAACTGGAACCAGGCCAAAAAAAGACTGGAGCTTGGCGATATCTCCTATGCAGAATACAGCCTCTTGCAGTCGCAGCATTTACAAGTATTGATCGCTCACGCTGAGACCATTCATCAATTGCAAATGGCATCTGCATCGTTTCAATTTCTAACAGAAAAAAAATAATTCATGAGATATTCAATGTATTTATTCACCCTCGTTTGCTTGTTCATCCAAAGTTGTTCAGGAAGTAAAACCGTGCCTGCCGAAGAAGCAGCTGTTGAAGAAACCAATGAAATCAACCTTACCCAAGACCAATTGAAGGCACTTGGTCTTCAATATGGAGATCCTGTTAAAACCCGCATGAGCAGCATCATTACGGTGCAGGGTAAAATTGACCTTCCCCCACAGAACCTCATCTCTGTCAACTTTCCATTGGGTGGATACCTGAGGAGTACAAAACTCATTCCCGGCATGCACGTATCAAAAGGTGAGGTGATCGCTATCATGGAAGATCAGGCCATTGTTGAGCTGCAACAGGACTATCTTTCTGCTGCTGCACGGCATGAATTGGCAGGACTTGAACTCGAAAGGCAAAAAGCTCTGGGCGAGGCAAGTGCAGGAACTTCAAGGGCCCTGCAGCAGGCCCAGGCAGAGCAAAAGCTACAGGCTGTAGCGGTAAGGTCTTTGCAGGAAAAACTGAAGTTGATTGGCATTGATGCAAACGCATTGAATGAATCCAACATCTCTGGTCAGGTGTCTATTCGGTCAACCATCAATGGATATGTGTCCAAGGTCAATGTGAATACGGGCAAATATGTGCAGCCCACTGAAACCATGTTTGAGTTGATTGATCCTGAAGATATTCATGTGGCCCTTACCCTTTTTGAAAAGGATCTTCCTTATGTACAGAAAGGAAACCAGGTCAGTATTCATTTCATGGATGATCCGGAGAAGACCTATGCTGCAGAAGTGATCCTGGTCAACAAGGGCCTTGATGATGATAGGACGGCCACTGCACATTGTCATTTTAAAGTGCACCCCAAAAACCTTTTACCGGGTATGTTTGTGGAAGGTGAATTGTCTGTAACCAGCAAGATGGTGGATGCTATTCCTGATGAGGCTGTAGTAAGACTTGGCAACAAGCAATATATTTTTGTCAGGAAATCCGACAATGTGGTTGAAATGAAACCAGTGGTTACCGGACTTTCCAAAGATGGAAGAACAGCATTGACCAGCGGCAATGAAGGCCTCCCTGCCGGATCCATTGTGTTGAACAATGCCTACAAATTGATGGGGATTCTTAAAAACAGCGGGGAGGAATAGTTCTAGTCTTTGTAGTCTTCCCTCACAGGACTGAATACATCAATCAATACACAGTCTGTATGGGCTGTGGCAGAGTGGGGCGTGTTGGAGGGAATGACCTTCACCACACCAGGCTCAAGCATTATCGTTTCATCACCGATTTGCATTTCCATTTTCCCTTCCAGCATTAGGGTGATTTGTTCATGGGGATGATGGTGTGCAGGAAGTTTGCTGCCTGCCTGGATGGTCACCCATCCTAATGTTGTGCTGTCGCCATGAACATATTGGCCGATAATACCTTCTGTGATCAATTTCTTTTTTACTTCGCTGATCTTTGGCATGCTGTTGATTTTTTATTGTTCAAAATAGGCAACGGATCCACCGACCCAGTCTTTGTCTTTGTTGTACCGAACACCTATCATTTTCCCTTTGCTGAGCCTGCCCAGGTTGGTGGCCAGGATAGGTCTTTCCTTTCCTTCTTCCCAGATATACATCAGCCTGATTTCTGCCTTTGCAGGTTCATTGGGCGTTTGGATGCAGGAAGCATACTTTACTTTTCGTTGGAGAATCCAGTGTTCAGGTTGCTGGATGGCCCCAATGTCTTCTTTGGTTACATCAATGACCACGCCTTGTCCGGCAAATGAAAACAAGGGCTTCAGAACAAAATTGTGGAGATCTTCGGGAATGCTTTCCATCTCATTGAGGAAAAAAGTTTCCGGGATGAATGGGTGGCGAAGAAAAGGCAGGGTGAATTTTGAAATCCTGTAAAACCAGTGGGGGTGAGGCACCCACTCTACATCAAGGTCTGACTTAAGGTCCACAACCGGCCCAAGGGAATCCTTTACAGCATTCATTTCATCTGCAATGATCCTGTTGTAGATTCTTTTGATCCTTGTTTTAACCCCATTGTTGTCATAGTACAATGCTCTTCCTTCCTTTATCAATGCTGTGATGCAAACAGGTGAAATACCCAGGTAGTCTTCTGTACAATAAAAATCAATCCTTGTTTTTTGTTGATGGGGTTTTATTTCAAGCAGAATCACTTCTTCCGGCATGTGTTCACCAAGGATTACCCGTTTGAGCAATGCTATATAGCTTGATTTGTTCAATCCGTTGAAGTAGTGGGAAAATCCATCAGGAATCTTGAAATGTCTTTCCAATACCTCAGGATAATAGGCCTGCATGCCAAACAGGGTGGGGAAGCCCTGCATCTCAATGAGTGCTGGGGAAAAACCACCCGTTTCGTTTTCGCAGATGCCAAAATCAAATGCAATAAAATGGGATATCTTGTTTTGCCCTTGAACCATCTCTTCGGCAGGAATGGCCCTTTGGGTGATTGCATTGAAATCAGGATGGATGATGAAATCGATGATCGATTCACAGGTTTGGATCATCTCTTGCCCAAGCTTTCGGTCAATGAATACAGGGGTCTCTGCAATCCGAAAATCAATGGCACCAGGGTGTACACTGTTCAGATCCAGGAGAAAATTTTCATATTTCTCCTGGCTGAATGATGCGTTGAATTGTTCCCTGATTGATTGGATCATCTCCTGTGTTGTATGAAAGGGTTTAAGGGTTGTTGATCTTGGCAATGGCCTGCACAATAAAATTGGGCAAGACATGGCTGTTGGTCATGCTGATTTTTTCAGGATCATTGAGTTGCTCAATCATGGACTCCCATTTTTCCTGGCCATGGTTTTCAATCACAGTTTTTTTCTTGTCATCCCGCTTCAAATACATGCTCATTCCCTGGGCATCGGCCTCAGGATGAAACTGTGTTCCCACCATATAGGCATTAAACCGAATGGCCATGATGGCCCTTTCCAGGGCTACATGGGGCCTCTCTTTCTCAATGCAAAGCAATTCAGCACCAATATCCTGCATCCGATCCAGTTGGGGCTGGATGACCTGGAAGTCGCGGCTGTCCACAACATAAAAGGGATTGCTAAGTCCTTTGAAAACTGGTTCATCTAATCCAGCTTCCAATCTGTGCAAGGGGAAGACACCAAATGCAGTAGACTTGCGTTTGGTTACATGGCCCAATCCAAAATAACGGCAGGCCAGTTGGTAAGAGTGGCAGATGAAAAATGCATATTTTTTGTTGATGTTGTTGGCCGTATTGTTCCATGCAACCAGATCTGAGAGCCATTTGAAATAGGCATTGTCCCAAACCATTCCTTCACTTTCCAATGGACTTCCCGGCCCGCCGGAAGACAGGTAGATGTCAAATTCCAAAGAGGGCAATTCCTGCTTGCAGCGTACCTCAAATTCCTCCCATTCAAGTGCTTGGTTATAGTCTATGTTCATGCGCACCAACATTTCCCTGATGCACCGCATTCCCTCATTCTGTTGGCCATCGTAAAGGTCCAATATGGCAATTTTGATCTTCTTCATTTCGCCAGCAAAGGTACATCAAAGGCTGCCAAGAAACTTGGATTCGATATAGGCAGCAACTGCTTGAAAACTCTTGGTTTGTTCGTAGATTTCCAGCTGCCTGTCTGCTCCGGTTCCCTTCTCCAAAATGGTGGTGATGCTTTTCAGGGCCTCCCTGCAGCCCAGCTTATCTACCACATCATCAATGAAATCAAGGAGCTCAAGAATCAATGCCCTGGTATTAACTTCCTGCTCTTTTCCAAAATCAATGAGCTTATCATCAATGCCATAACGGGAGGCCCGCCATTTGTTTTCATTCACCAAGGCTCTGGGATAGATCATGAAGTTCAGGTTGGCGGCCCTGAGTTTGAACAGCTTGGCACAAATGCACTGGAAAAGGGCTGCGAAGCCCACCGTTTCATCAACGGTGAGGGGCACATCACAGACCCTGAATTCAACTGTTCCATAAAATGGATGCACCCGAAGATCCCACCAGATTTTCTTGGCGTTATCGATACAGTTGGTTTTGATGAGCAGGTTCACATAATTCTCGTAAGCGCTGTAGCTGTCAAAATAATCCGGAATACCGGTACGGGGGAACTTATCAAATACCTTGGTTCTGTATGATTTGAAACCGGTCACCCTTCCTTCCCAAAAAGGGGAGTTGGCGCTCAGGGCAAACACATGGGGCAGGAAATACCTTGCAGAGTTGGCGATGTGAATGGCCATTTCCTTGGTAGGCATGCCAACATGGACATGCAGCCCAAAAATCAGGTTGGATCTTGCGGCATCCTGCATCTCATTGACAATTTCCTGGTAACGGATATGGTCTGTGATCAGCTGTTGGCGCCAGGTGCTGAAAGGGTGTGTTCCTGCCGCACCAAGACTGAATCCCAGGGAATCAGCAATGCCATGGATGGTTTTTCTGAGGTTGTAGATATCATGCCTGGCTTCTTCAATGTTGTTGCAAACATCGGTTCCCACTTCAACCACTGCCTGGTGCATTTCGGCCTTGACTTTTTCGCTGATGATTTTTTGTCCTTCCGCAACGATTTTCTGCTCATGGCTGATCAGCGCTTTGGTTGTAGGGTCAATGACCATGTATTCTTCCTCGATGCCGACCGTAAACTGTTTATAGTTGATCATCTTGAATGGTGTTTTATTTGGTTAGCGGTTTGCCTGCAGCGCTTTTTTTGATGTACTCTCCCCAAGCCAGGTTATCTGCCCCTTCTTTAAGGTTTTCTGCAACCTCAATCGCATAATTGGCTGAAGTCTCAACGACCCAGTCAAAATTTTCCTGTCCAACACTTTTCAGGTCTGCATCTGGTGCAGGGTTGCAAAAATCAATCGCATAGGGTATACCATCCCTGATGGCCAATTCAACGGTGTTGAAATCATAGCCAAGATGGTTGTTGATGTTCAGCACAATATCTTCCATGGTCTTCAGCATTTTTGCTGATGGGTTGAAGTTGGCAACATAGCGCAGATGATGGGGGTTGCGTGGTTCGTAAGGCATGATGCGGACATGCTTTCTGCCGATGCAATAACAGCGGTAATATTCCTCAAACACAATCTCTTCCTGCAAGAGCATGACCAGTTGACCAGTTTCAGCATGTCTTTCAAAAAACTCATTCATGTCGTTCAGGCGGTAAACGTTTTTCCACCCTCCCCCGGCAAAAGGTTTCATGTACGCCGGGAACCCAACATAATCAAAGATGCCCTTCCAATCCAGCGGGTAGGCCAAGTTGGAAAATGACTCGGCTGAAGTGTCGTCTGGAAGTTCCCTTGAAGGCAGGATAACCGTCTTGGGTACGGGCACCCCAATTTTGGTGGCCAAAGCATTGTTGAAGAACTTTTCATCGGCACTCCACCAGAAAGGATTGTTGATGACAGCCGTACCAGAGATGGCTGCATTTTTGAGGAATGCCCTGTAAAACGGTACATCCTGGGATATCCTGTCGATGATAACAGCATATCCTGAAGGGTCGCCCTGAATGACTTTGTCAATTTTTACCGGTGCTGCTGAAATGTCTTTGATATTCTTTTCATTGATTCTTTTTACCAATGCTTCGGGGAATGATCTTTCCTTGCCATGCAAGACACCAATTATTTTCGCCATGTTGTTTACTTGTTGACCTAAGATAATGAATTTTATTTATGCTGCTCTGTTTGTGATTCAAGTCCAATAACAGATTCCTTTGCCTATTTTTGTCGCCACTCAAAAAGTGGTTTTACACAATGGGCGATGTTTTCAGTTTCCAGGTTCAATCCAGTTTTCTTTCCAGGCAAGTGAAAGTGGATGTCTATGAAAAAAAAGCCGCTTGCCCTTCTTCGCTTGTTGCACTGCTGCTGATCAACGACGGCCAAGATCTACCATCAATGGGCTTTGCTGATATGCTCGAAAAGCATGTCCATTCATTCTGCAGGCTAATCTGCGTTGGGATTCATGCGGGCCCGGATAGAAAACAGGAGTATGGCGTGGCAGGCATTCCAGATTTTATGCAAAGGGGAGCATGCGCCGGAGCCTATGCAACATTCATACTGAAAGAGTTGATGCCCTTGCTTCACCAAAAAACAAATGCAGTCAAGTTCGATAAAAAATACATTGCTGGATTTTCCCTGGGCGGACTGATGGCTTTTGACATGGCCATTGATCATCCGCTGGAGTTCAGTGCTGTTGGCGTTTTCAGCGGATCCTTCTGGTGGCGGTCTAAATCTTTGGAAGATGGCTATGTGGAAGAGCGCGACAGGATCATGCACGCCAAGGTAAGGAAGGCTGCCTATCATGAAAACAGGAAGTTTTTTTTACAGGTGGGAGCCTTGGATGAAAAAGAGGACAGGAATAAAAATGGCATCATCGATTCCATTGATGATACCCTGGGAATCATCGGAGAACTGGAGGCAATTGGATACCGAAAAGGGCAAGACATTCATTATCTCGAGATGCCTGATGGTCGACACGATACCGCAACCTGGGGCAGGGCTATGCCTGGATTTTTGGGTTGGTTGAGCGACCTGAAATGAAAAAGGCATTCCAAAAGATTGGAATGCCTCGAATAATATGGACTGTGATTGTCTATTTTACTTTGAATGCAACTTCTGCATTTTCCCAACGGATGGAAACCTTGTTCCCTGAAACTTCAAAAGCCAGCTTTTCATTGAAAGAGGAAGATTTGTCAACCTTCACTTTTACCCTCAAAACATCTTCATCCTGCTTGTAGCTGAATGAGCCCCATTGCTTTGGATTTTTATTGAAGATGATGGTCCATTCGTTTGCTTCAGGAATGGTGAACAAGGAATATTTGCCTTTGGCCAGTGATTGCCCTTCTATTTTGACGTCTGCATCAATTTCAAAAGTAGTGGCATCGTTGGCGCCTGTTCTCCAAACTTTTCCAAAAGGAACCAGCTCTCCCCAAATCTTTCTGCCTTTCACAGAAGGTGCGCCATAATTGATGGTAACCGTTGCATCGCCAGCTTTTCCTGTAGCTGTTACAGCAGGGCTTGGTTTTGCATTTTGGGCCAGTACTGAAATACTGAAGGAAGAAAACAGGAGGAACATTGTGCTAAAGAGTAGATGTTTCATGTGTTTTTTTTTAATAACGTTTTGAAATTGGATTGGTTTAGTTGATCAACTGACGTCTGTACAGTTGAATGGTATTTTCGAGACCCAAATATAGTGCATCGCAAACAAGTGCATGCCCAATGCTTACTTCATCGATAAAAGAAATCTCCTGGACCAGGTAATGAAGATTGTCAAGGTCGAGGTCATGCCCGGCATTGATTCCCATGCCCAATGCCTTTGCTGTTTCGGCTGCTGTAACATAAGGGGCGATGGCGGATGCCCTGTTGGTTTTGAAATGATGGGCATAGGATTCAGTATAGAGCTCAATCCTGTCTGTGCCAGTGAGTGCCGCACCTGTTACCATGGCTGGATCAGGATCACAGAAAATACTGGTCCTGATGCCGGCTGATTTGAAAATCCCGATCATTTCAGTAAGGTAATCCCTGTGCTTAACAGTATCCCATCCATGGTCTGAGGTCAACTGGCCTTCCGCATCCGGAACCAGGGTAACCTGGTCTGGCTTTACCTCAAGTACCAGCTGAACAAATTTCTCCTCTCTGCAATTCCCTTCAATGTTCAACTCTGTGGTGAGCACCTTTTTTAACTCCCTCACATCCGCGTAGCGGACATGTCTTTCGTCCGGTCTCGGATGAACGGTGATACCCTCTGCTCCAAACTGCTCGGCATCCAAAGCAACCTTGATCAGGTCTGGGTTGTTTCCGCCCCTGCTGTTCCTGATGGTGGCTATTTTGTTGATATTGACGGAGAGGCGGGGCATATGGGGTTGAAGTGGTTTAGTACCTATATTGCTCTCCTTTAAACGGTCCGCTCTTGGCAATACCAAGGTAGTCAGCTTGTTCGGTAGTCAGTTCATCCAAGACCACACCAATTTTGGAAAGGTGCAACATGGCAACTTTTTCGTCCAGGTGTTTGGGCAAAACGTACACATTTTTATCGTACTGGGCATTGTTCGTCCAGAGTTCGATCTGTGCCAGGGTTTGGTTGGTGAATGAATTGCTCATCACAAAGCTGGGATGACCTGTTCCGCAACCGAGGTTGACGAGGCGTCCTTCAGCCAACAGAATGATGTCTTTTCCATCCACATTGTAAATGTCTACCTGTGGTTTGATGGTATCTTTTGTTTCACCATAGTTGGTATTCAACCAGGCTACATCAATTTCAATGTCAAAATGTCCAATGTTACAAACAATGACCTTGTCTTTCATGGCCTTGAAATGGGCACCTGTGATCAGGTCGCGACAACCGGAAGCGGTAACAACAATGTCCGCCTCTTTGACAGCATCAATCATTCTCTTTACCTCAAAGCCATCCATTGCAGCCTGCAAAGCACAAATTGGATCAATTTCTGTTACAATTACACGGCATCCGGCTCCGAGAAGAGAAGCAGCAGATCCCTTGCCTACATCACCATAACCTCCAACAACGGCTACCTTACCCGCCATCATCACGTCAGTTGCCCTTCTGATGGCATCCACCAATGATTCCTTACAGCCGTATTTGTTGTCAAACTTAGATTTGGTAACAGAGTCATTGACGTTGATGGCGGGCATGGGCAAAGTGCCTTTTGCTACGCGTTCATACAACCTGTGAACACCTGTAGTGGTTTCTTCAGAGATTCCTTTAACATGAGGAATCAAATCAGGAAACTGGTCCAATACCATATTGGTGAGGTCTCCACCATCGTCCAGGATCATGTTCAAGGGTTTGTCGCTGCTTCCGAAAAACAGGGTTTGTTCGATACACCAGTCTGCTTCCTCGATGCTTTGTCCTTTCCAGGCAAAAACGCCAATGCCTGCAGCAGCAATTGCAGCGGCAGCATGGTCTTGGGTAGAGAAGATGTTGCAAGAGCTCCATTTCACCTCTGCGCCCAGGGCAACCAGGGTTTCAATCAATACGGCAGTTTGAATGGTCATGTGCAGACAACCTGCAACCCTTGCGCCTTTCAACGGCTGGGATGCACCATATTCTTCACGAAGGGCCATCAAACCGGGCATTTCTGCCTCAGCGAGCCTGATTTCTTTTCTTCCCCATTCTGCGAGGGTAATATCCGTAACCTTGTACGGCAATGCAAAGTCGAGTTGTGCGATAGTAGACATGTCTTGTAAATTTTGCGCAAAGCTAACTTTTATTGGCTAAAAACCCCTCATCAGAGTGAATTTTTCGTAAGGTCAAGCATCATGATATAATCATCCAGAACATGACCATGTTCTATGACTGTGACAATGTCCTGTTCAATGGTAAAACCAACGTGCTGGTAGAACCCAACGGCTGGATTTCTCTTGTGAACATTGAGCTCAAGTTCCTTGCATCCAAGGGGCATGTTTTCAGTTGCGATGAACTGTAACATGGCCTTTCCGATGCCCTTGCCGTGCATGGCTGGTTGGAGATAGAGTTTGTGCACCCTGAACCTTTCAGGCTGGTTGGCCAGCTTCATGGAGTAGGAGGCATAGCCGACGGCTTCTTCATTCCATTCAACCAAAATAAAATGGTGGCCTGAAATTTCGATTTGTTCGGCAAGGGCTTCTGAGCTGTACCAGGTGTTAAGCAAGAATTCAATTTGAGCCATGGGAACAACCGAGGGATAGACTTGGTACCAAATCTCTTCGCTCAGTCTTCTAATTACTGGAATTGACTCAAGCGATACTTTAGTTATCTTCAACATTATATTGATTTGTATTTTTTTGAACTGATAATTTAAGGTGTTCTTTGATCGCTTTTTTGGATAGGATGATGCCTGTTACCAATGATACCATAGCCCCGAGGAACAACAGCAAGCTGGCATTGTCGCTTCCTGTTGTATGGCTTTCTTGAAGGAACAGGAAAAAATCATAGCTGCCATGAAAGACAATTGCCCAAAAAACACCAAAAAACAATAAAAAACGCTGTTTTTGGGCAGAAAAACGTGCTTTTCCCATGAAATAGCCCATAATAATGGCAAAACTGGCGTGTGCGGGTACTGCAAGAAAGAGCCGCATGATACCAGTCATCAGGCCAAATTGGCTGACATAAGAGATGTTTTCAACAGTAGCAAATCCCATCCCCACCATTACCGCATAGACGATTCCATCAAAGGGCTCATCAAACTCCTTTTTCCGGTAGGCATACCAGAGCAGCATCAAAAACTTGCAGATTTCTTCGGGCAGGGCCACAAAAAAATAGGCATTTATAGCGATTCCAGCAGTAGTTTTGAAGAAAGCAGGGAAATTTGATGTTATTTGGCTTGCTGAGATTTCCAGCCCTAAAGCTGGCAAAACGCTGAGCATTCCAAGCAGGAAGCTGATGATGAGGTATCTTCGGGGCTCTCTGTTGTACTGATCCTTGAAAATGATATAGGCTGAAATTGCCACTCCAGGGGCAATGGCCAAAATGAGCCAGTTCATGAAATGATTTTGATGAAGTTAAAAACTTATTGCTTTCAGAACCGGAATGTTCTATAATTTAGTTTAGGGAATGCTGATCAGAGTGGCGTGGGGAAGGAGAATTGCTCGATTAAATATGCAATATAAATTTATTTAAATAATTATATATCAATTTATTATGAGGGTTATTTATAAAATTACTTTATCAATAATTTTTCTCTTTCACCTTTCCATTTCAATGTATGGCCAACGGTTCGGGGCCAACCCTTCATCGGTGAAATGGAAAAAAATCAGGGGAACTGCTGCCGATATTGTCTTTCCGAATGGATCGGATGCTGATGCATTGCGCGTCAATGCAATTACCCGGTTATTGGATAAACAGGATTCCGGTAGGTTGGGGAATGCCCGTTTGAGGATACCCATTGTGTTACAAACACTGCCCACCGTTTCAAATGCCTATGTTGGATTAGGTCCTTGGAGGAGTGAGTTCTTTTTGTTTCCTCCACAAAATGCCCTAAACCTAGGCTCAACCAGTTGGCTTGATAATTTGAGCGTGCATGAATTCAGGCACGTGCACCAGTATGCCAATTTCCGGAAGGGTCTTTCAAAATTTGCCTACCTGATTGCAGGCCAGGAAGGACAGGCATTGGCCAATTCTGCATCTGTTCCTGACTGGTTTTTTGAGGGCGATGCTGTGTATACCGAAACAAAATACCTCAGCCAAGGACGGGGCAGGCTTCCCGGTTTTTATGATCCATTCCGCAGTCTTTGGACGGCCAACAAGCAATATGGTTATCAGAAGCTGAGAAGTGGCTCAATGAAAGACCTGGTCCCCAACCATTATGCATTGGGTTATCTGTTGGTTGCCTATGGATATGGCAGACAGGGGGATGGCTTTTGGGCCAGGGTTACGGACGATGCAGCCAGGTTCAAGGGGCTGTTTTATCCACTCCAGTCTGCCATCAAAAAGCAGACTGGCCTCCAATTCAATGCGTTTGTACGCCGTGCTATAGATTCTTTTCGGTTGAATATTCCAGTTGAGGTTAGTCAATATAATGTGCAGATGATCAATAAGTTAGATACAAAAAAAGTAGTCGATCATCATTTCCCCATTTTTCTAGGAGGAGATTCTGTCCTTGCCCTGCGCAGGGCATATAACCAATTGCCTCATTGGGTGATTTTCAGCAAGGGTAAAGCATCAAGATTGAACGTCAAGAATATTGGCGCGGATGATTATTATACCTATAAAGGGGGCAATGTTGTTTATGCTGCGTATTCACCTGATCCCAGGTGGCAATGGAAAGAAAGCAGTGATATCATCCTGTACAATATTTACGACCGATCGGAGCAGCGGGTTACCAAGGGCAAAAGGTATTTTTCTCCGGATCTTTCCAATGATGGGCAGCAGTTGATTGCAGTGGATGTTGCACCGGGGGGTAAAACCAGCCTCGATTTGATCAATCGGGAAACGGGTGAAAGGATGAAAAGATTTGAAAATAGTTCTGGTATTTACTTTAGCTATCCTGTTTTTAATCATTCAGATTCAATTGTTTATGTTATTGGAAGAAAAGACAATGGGGTATCAGCCTTGTTGCGATTGGATATAACCAGCGGCTCCTTTTCAGAAGTTTTGCCATACACCAATGCACCGATGTCTTTTCTTCGAAACAGGGGTAATAAGCTGGTGTTTACGGTTTCTCAGGGGCAGACCAACCAGTTTTGGGAGCATGATATGGTGTCTGGTAAAACCGGCGTCTTGGCAGTTGGAATTACCGGAGCCTATGCTGGAGACATCCATGAAGAGGGCAAAAAAATTGTTTACAGCAGTCCTTCAGCGGAAGGTGAGCAGGTGTTTAGTGCTGATTATCGCTTTACCGAGGCCCATATCAATCCTTTGAAACCCGAAAGTGAAATGGATTTGATGACTGGCGTCAACGTTTCCAATGATCCAATAACCGATTACAAAAAGGCTGAAGGGCTGTTCCGAATCCATTCCTGGAGGCCTTTTTATGAACAGCCCGAATGGAGCTTTACGCTCTATGGGCAGAACCTGCTCAATACAATGGTTTCCTCCTACGAATACCTTTACAATGAAAATGAGGGATCTCACCGGGTGGGGGTAAACTTGGCCTATGGGGGGCTCTATCCATGGATTACAGGAGGAACCAATTATACCATCGACAGAACCTACAAGGACAGCAGTCGGTTGATTCGCTGGAATGAATGGACAGGAAATGTTGGTTTGAGGTTACCCCTGAATTTCACTGCTGGAAAGGTGTACAAGCAGCTCGACCTTTCTACAAGAGTACATGCCGTATCAGTTGACTATGATAATAAAAATACTGTTTCACTCAAGGACAGGTTCATTCCCTATCTGCAGCACCAAATCAGTTGGTCCATGCAAACCCAACAGGCTGTCCAGCATATTTATCCAAAATTTGCTTTTGTAACCCGATTGCAAAGCAGGATGGCCATTGGCAATACCAGTGCCAACCAGTTGTATTGGGGCTCACAACTGTATTTACCAGGGGTTGGTCGCAACCATTCACTGGTATTGGGTTTCAATTACCAGATGCGGGACACGCTAAGACAGTATTCATTTTCTAATGGCTTTGCCATGGCCAGGGGATATGAAGCCATCGATTATCCCCGCATGTGGCGAACATCCTTCAATTACCATATGCCATTGCTCTATCCCGATCTCGGCGTTGGCAACATTGTCTATTTTTTGAGGGTCAGGAGCAATTTCTTTTATGACGACATGCACCTGAAGAGTTTGAGAACAGGAAAGGTCATCAACTTCAGGAGTACAGGAACGGAGATTTACTTTGATACCAAATGGTGGAACCAGCAGAATGTGACCTTCGGACTGCGCTACAGCAGGTTATTGGATACAAAACTGTTTGTAAAACCTCCGAATCCAAACCGCTGGGAATTCATCATGCCCATCAATTTGCTTTCCAACTAAAACTCAACAATGAAGCCAAAACTCGGGGTGGAGAAGGCATCACTGTTTTCCAATAGCAAGGGTATGGCATTGCTGCCATCCATCCGGATTGGATTTCCATCAGTGGTTGCGAATCCTGCGGTGCCATTTCTTTTGAAAGTGTATTGTGCAGCACCCGGGGTTTTGGCCACATACCAGTTGGTGACATCAAGGTAAAGGTCGAGGGTAAAGCGATTGAAATTCCATTTTTTATCGATCCTCACGTCGCTGGCATGGAAGGCATCCAACCTGAGAGAATTGTAGTTCTTGTTGTCAAGTATACCTGTTCCCTGAGTGAGGTAATTCAAGCGGGAAGCGGTCATGTCAAAAGGGGTATTAGGAGCGGCACCCTGGTACCTGAATTTCAGGCCAAGTTCCCAGTTCCTTTTGAACTTATACCCCCAAGTAAGGCTGACCAAATGGCGGTTGTCCCAGCTGGCAGGGATGTATTCTGCCTTTTGGTTGGTAAACGTTGAGTGGTAGAAAGTATAGCTCAGGATACCAAAGAAACGCTTGGTCAATTTCTTTTGTGCCAGGAATTCAATGCCATAGGCCTTTCCTTTTCCAGCCTGGCTGATGGGCTCATTGCCGATGCTGCCAAACTCTGTCCCCTTGTTGGCGAGGCTTACACCATCCAATAAACTGATGGGATAATTTGAATATCCTTTGTAAAATCCTTCCAGCGTGAACCGGAGGGAACTGCTGGGCAGGTGTTCAATGCCAGCAACATAATGGTTGCTGCTGATGTATTTACCAGGATTTGAATTGACGGCTAGCATTGGATTGCTATAGGCAAGTTGGGTGTAGGCAGGAAGCTTGTGGTATCGGCCAATGCTGGCATTCAGGTTGGTCTTGCTTGTGGCTGCATAGCTGAAGGAAAGGCGAGGGGAGAATTGTTTGAAAGGGTTGGCCTCGCTGTTGCCCAGGGAATTTCCATCGATGCGGGTTCCCAGGCTGATGGCCATTCTTTCGTTCATGATTCTTTTGCTCAGCTGCACAAATGCACCATATTTAAGAAAGTCTACCTTGTTCACGCTGTTGACGATCACTGCTGGTTGGATGATGGCTCCGGCAGTATTTTTGACTGCTTTTCTGTAAACATTGAAATAACTATTATCAAAATCAACATACTGTGCTGATGCACCGTAGCTTAGTTTGAGTCCATTGACGGTTGTACTGGCATCAAAACGGAGCTTGTTTTCCGTTTCAGTACTGTTGGTCATCAGGGTTCTCGTGGCGTCACTGGGGTTGTCGTTGTCTTCGTATTTATCCGCCTGGTTGTTCAGGGAATTCCTGCTCAATGCCAGGTTCCAGAATCCATTTGCGGTGAGTTTTTTAAGGCTGGCCCCAACGGTATAGTTCCATTGGTTGATCATGGGGTTGGAGTTGATGACATACAATTTTTCGTCGCTGGCTTCTTTTGGAGCTGCAAATTTAAATTCATCGATAGCGCCTATGCCCATGAAGCTGAGGGTTGTCTTTTCGTTAATCCTTGTGGTTGTTTTGAATTGATAATCCCAGTAATTGGGCCTGATGGGAAGGTCAATGGCTTCAAACAACAGCTGAAGGTAACTCCTTCGGATGGAGGCCAGGTAAGTCGTTTTTTTAGACAAAGGCCCATCCAGGGTAATGGCCAGCTCGGTGGCACTGAGGATGACATTTCCCTGGGTTTTGTAACTGTTGCCGGATTTTTGCTTGAATTGAAGTACACTGCTGAGGGCATTGTCATACCGGGCATCAAACGCACTGGTATTCATCTTTACCTCTTCGATAAAGTTGGCATTGAGAATGCCTTGAGGCCCACCTCCACTTCCTTGTGTACCAAAATGATTGATGACAGGGATTTCAATGCCGTCCAGGTAGTATACATTTTCACTGGGTGCACCACCTCGGATGATGATATCGTTCCTGAAACCGCCACCGCCAACGCCTCCGCCAACACCAGGAAGGGACTGGATTACCTTGCTGATATCAAAGTTCCCACCGGGGTTTCTCTTGATTTCTTCGGTGGTCATGCGTTGAACACTCAGTGGGGATTCGAGACTGGTGGCTTTGGCGGAATTTCTTCTGTTCGTAATGACAATCTCATCCAGCTTTTTTGCAGCCATCTCCAATTCAACGGAAATCGTGGTTTCATTCCCGGAGGTTAAAACCACATTGTTGATGGTTTTGGCATTGTAGTTGAGGATGCTAAAACTGATATTGTACGAGCCAGGGGTGATATTGGTGATCCTGAAAAAACCGGTGGTATCAGTGGTTGTCCCTTTACTGGTGGATTCCAATTTTACGGATATTCCAGGAATGGGCTTCAGGGTATTTTTATCGATAACATATCCACTGATGCGTGCCTGTGGGGTATTTTGTGCTTTTAATGCATCAATGAAAAAAAATAAAAGGGAAAGAACAAAGAAGAGTTTGAATTTCATGTAAGTTGTTAATGGTCTAAAAACAAAACCATCTTTTGGAAAGATGGTTCAGTTTTTGGTTGATATTTTTAACAAAATATCAAAAATATGACGCTCTTAAAAATTGGTTGAACTAGGGATGTACTCAAATAACATTGAATAGAAACTACATTCCCCCCTTTTCCCCATATGTTATTGCTTAATCATAGCATAAATCGAAGAATTTATTTTGAATCAATCAATTTGATATCTATATTTGCAACCCATTTGGGAGTTTAGCTCAGCTGGTTTAGAGCATCTGCCTTACAAGCAGAGGGTCGGCGGTTCGATCCCGTCAACTCCCACAGGAATAATAAAAAAGGGTTACACATTGTAACCCTTTTTTGTTTAGTTGACTTTGACTTCTTTGAGATAGATGTCTTTATATTCCACTTTCATTTTCGCCATCACATGCACCTGAAGTCCTATCAGGCCCGTGAACTTTCGTTTGACCAGATCCTCATCAGTTGTTTCACTCATCAATACACCATTGATATAATGCATGAGATGGTTGCCTTTGGCAATGATGTGGATTTCGTTCCAATCGTCCACCTTTATTTTTGCTTTCAACTCATCTGATTTACCAACAGATCCGGTGATGGTAGGCTTCTGTCCATCCTTCAACACGGATTGTTCACCCCGCATGGCCAGAAATCCACGACCACGTTCTTCGTAGTTCTGTCCTGTGTAGCGGTTGGCGCCATCAATATCAGCCTGGTATCCTTTCAAGGCAAATGGCAGATTGTCTAAGGCCTCGCTGCGGTATTGCACGCCACTGTTGCCTTCCGGACTGATGCGGTAGGATGCCTTGAATTCAAAATTTTCAGGAATAGTTCCACGGTAGATCATGAAAGTATTGGTCTTAAGCGGTTTCTCTTTGGTTACTTCACCGACAAAGCACCCGTTCTCAATGCGCCAATGGGAAGTATCTGCCTCCCAGTTTTTCATGTTCTTTCCATTGAAAATTTTCTTGAAACCATCTTTTTGCTGTGCTTCTGAGACAAAAGTTGAACCCATGAAACAGAGCAGAAAAAGAATATTGAGGCGATTGTATTTAATCATGAAAGAAGATTGATGCTTGATTGTTATTGGTTATTGCAGACACTAACAGGTTTTCCAACTGCGGGTAGCAGCAGAATCCAGGACGGCTTGACAAACTTTCTGGGTTTCGAGGGCTTCCTTGAAAGTAGGGGAGCAAGGCTCGCCAGTTTCAAGGCTCTTCAGGAAATCAGCCACTTGGTGTACAAAAGAATGTTCGTATCCAATGCCAAGACCCGGTACCCACCATTTGTTCATGTAGGGTTGTTCGCCATCGGTTACATGGATCGAGCGCCATCCCCTGAGGTTGGACTCATCACCATTGTCAAAAAATTCCAGGCGGTTCAAATCATGAAGATCCCAACGGATGGAGGCATTGGCGCCATTGATTTCAAACGTATACAGCGCCTTGTGTCCTCTTGCATAGCGCGTAGATTCGAAAAGGCCCAGGGATCCATTGTTGAACTTGCAGAAGAAAGAACAGGCGTCGTCAATGTGCACTTGCTCTACTTTTCCTGTCAACTGGTGCATGCGTTCCTTGACAAAAGTTTCCGTCATGCCTGATACTTCCTTGATGCCACCATTGAGCCAGATGGCCGTGTCTACGCAATGGGAGAGTAGATCACCGACCACACCAGAGCCTGCTACAGCGGCATCCATGCGCCAAAGGGCTTCTCCACCCTGGGGCAGGTTTTCATTGATGGTCCAGTCTTGCAGGAAATTGGCGCGGTAATGATAGATTCTACCCAGTTTCCCGGATTCAATGATGTTCTTGGCCAAGGTAACAGCAGGGATTCTCCTGTAATTGTACCAGACCGTATTTTTAACACCTGCTGCCTCAATGGCATCCACCATCACCTGGGATTCTTCAAGGTTCCTGGCCAATGGTTTTTCACAAAGGATCATCTTGCCGGCCTTCGCGGCTGCGATGGCAATTTCAGCATGGGTGTCATTGGGTGTGCAGATATCCACTGCATCGATATCATTCCTTTCGATCAGCTTTCTCCAATCGGTTTCTGTGCTCTCATATCCCCACTGTTCAGCAAATGCTTTCAGTTTGGTTTCGTTGCGAAAACAAACTGCTTTGAGTACAGGAGTGAATTCCAGGTCAGGAAAAAAATTGCGGATGCGGTTGTATCCATTAGAGTGGGTTCTTCCCATGAATCCTCCACCGATCAACCCAATATTGAGTGTCTTTTTTGTTGCCATTGTATACAATTTTTCGTTAGTATTTTATATGTTGTTAAGCGCCTGTCCAACCATGGTGGTTCCTTACTTTGATCAAGGCAGCAAGGATATCGTTCCAGGTTTTTTGTTGCATCATGACTTCGTTGGGGAACATGCAGCCATCCCAACAAATGTGTTGAAACGCTTTGGTGAGTTCGCCATTTTCATCGCGCAGCCAAAAACCTGCATGCTTCGCAATATCGAGCTTTCCATTGGGATCAAGTGCCTGGCAATGTCTTCCAGTTTTGTCGTGAGATCCTGTGCCATGAACGGTTCCATCGTTTTGTGCCACATGGAAATCAATGGTCCATGGGCGCAGTGCGCTGGTCAATTTTTTAAGTCCTTCATCCAAAACGGCACCATCGCTCCAATCAAAATTTTCAGGAAGGATGCGATCTTGAGGGGCATTGTAGCCGAGCAGGTAGAGCAAGGTATGGGCCATGTCTGCCTGGAACCCAATGTTCGGGCGATCAACAGCTTCCAGGGTATCTACCATTGCTTTCCAGCTGTGCATGCCACCCCAACAGATTTCCCCTTCAGCAGCCAGTCGCTCACCATAATCAGCAGCAACATCACAGGCCTCCCGAAAAGTTTCTGCAATCAGTTTGGTATTGCCTGCAGGATCCAATGCCCAGGCTTCCGGTTTGCTGGCAGAGTCGATGCGGATGATGCCATATGGGCGTACACCAGCGTTGCGGAGTTTTTTGCCAAATTCGCAGGAGCGTTTGACCATATCAACAAATACGGCGCGGTCTTCTTTGCTGCCCATGGCAGGGCCACCCCAGATGGGAGCCACCAAAGAACCGATGTTGAGGTTGAGTGCGCCTACTTTGTCAGCCAATCTTTTAATCCCATCTTCTGATTCATCGATGTTGAAATGGGGTTCAAAAAGGCCGATATCGATGCCGTCAAATTTCACTCCATCCACTTCTGCATTGGCGGTGAAGTCGATCAATGTGTCCAGTGAAATAGGGGGTTCTGAATCCGGGCCTTTTCCTACGATGCCAGGCCACGTAGCGTTGTGGAGTTTGGGATAATTGTTTTCAGACATATGGTTGCATTTTTGTTTGAAGAATTAAAGATTGTGTTTTGCCGCTTGAGCTTTGATAAAGGAAAGCCCATTGATGGCCATGTCCCAGGGGCCTGAGTATTCTCTCCATACATTGATGGCATTGGCAAAATCCGGATCGTTGCGTGAGAAGGCTTCGATGGTCAGCCATCCGTTGTACTTTATGGCGGCAAGGGCAGCAAAGGTTTCATACCAATGTACATGTCCATCTCCTGGCGTTCCCCGATCATTTTCGCTGATGTGTACATGTTCCAAAACCGGAGCAATGGTAGACAGTGCTTCACTAGCCTTCTTCTCTTCAATGTTGGCATGATGGGTATCATACATCGCTTTCACATGAGGATGCTTGGCCTTATCAACAAGGTGTTTGAGCTGCACCATTGTGTTGCAGAGATAACATTCGAAGCGGTTCAATGCTTCCAGGGCAAGGGTGATACCTGCCTGGGCTGCATGTTCACCAGCCTGGTGCAAGACTTCTGCACACCAGTTGTATTCATCTTCCTGTGGAGGTTTTTTCGAAAAATGGCCATGGGCAGAATGAAAGGGCCCGCAAAGGATGGTAGATTGCATGTCGTGTGCACGATCGATGCCCCATTTGATGCGGTCCAGTGCCTTGGCACGAACAGTGGCGGAAGGGTCTACCGGATTGTGCGCTGCATCCACTACAAATACACTGGTGGTTTCCAATCCAATGTTTTGTGCATGATTGCCAAATCGCTTATAGGCTGCATCATCCGGCGCACCGACAAAACATTCCACACCATCGTAGCCAATGGATTTCAAGCGATCAATGATGGGAAATTGTTCGTCCGAGACCACGGCAGACCAAACCAATGTATTGAATCCAATTTTATACATGCTGTTTTATTTTCTGTAGGGTACATTGATCTGCATAGGACCTTTCCATTTTTTGGGAACAGGTTTTCCTGCAGCCCAATGAATGGCATTGATGACCATGTGTTGAAAAGGTTCCTGATCAAAATCTTCCGGATGGCCAAGCGTGGTAAAAAAGATGCGTGCACCAAAGCTGTTGGTGCCTGTCCATGCCACTGGATTGTCGTACGCATTCTTGTTGTTGGGGTTGATGGAATGCCCCATCATCAAGGCTTTTGAGCCGTTAGATGGATATTTGGGCAAAACTTGATAAAGCCATGAACGGGCATGGAATGTTTTGCCCACGCCAGTAAGGATTGGGTCGTTGGATACCGAATCAATCATGGTGACATCCGTAGATGATTCGTGTCCATAATGGGTATGCTTGTTGACGCCGCCCCAGCCGGGAGGACTGTTGAAAGCAAACTCTCCAAAGGCATTCCATTTCTCCAAAGGATGTCCTTTGGGATAATTGAATGCATGGGTAGTGGTACGAAAACCAACCATCGGTTTTTTGGTTTTCAGGTAGTCCTCTATCAACTGCACTTGATCAGCAGGAAGCTTACGCCAACGCAGATAGAATACAGCCAGGTCTGCCTCTTTGAGGGCTTCCAATCCTGGTATGTTTTCCTCTGCATTGTGGTTGGGATATGCCTTCAACACGATGGTGCGGAAACCATAATTTTTTTCCAATTCTGCTGCAACAATGGGCAGGGTGGCCTCACCGCTGTATTCATGATCGCCAGTAACGAAAACGATCAACGGTTTTTTGGTTTTCCCCTTTTGTTTTTGGCTGAATCCTGTTGCCAAGCTGAGCATGAAGCAACAAAAAAAAGTAAATGATTTTAGCATGGTATTATTCATGATGATGGTGTTCATTTTTTTCAAGGCAATGAAAAATCATGTTTTTTATTTCTCCATTGGATGAAGTTTCAAGAGTTCTTCAGGAGTGTAAAAACCAGATTTGTCTTTGATGGCTGCGCGAACGTCTTTGACTTTTTCTGCAGTAATGGCCGGAGCCTTGTTGCCAAATGTGTTGCGGACATAGGTCAATACCGCAGCCATTTCATTGTCATTCAGCATGCCTTCATATTGTGTCATGGGAACCTGGCCGGGGTATTGCGTTCCATTCACTTCAATGGGGCCATAGAGTCCTTTCATGACCAGTTTGATCAAACGGTCTTCATTTCCTGTAACCCATTTTGACCCACTGAGTGGAGGGAAACCGGCTGCTTCCAGTCCTTTGCCATCTTTTTGGTGGCAGGTATTGCAGTAACCATCGCGCATATAAATTGCTTTGCCTTTTGCCAAAACTTCAGGATTTATACCAGCCGCAGTTGGTGCCTTATCAGCAACATCTTGTTTTTTTCTGATGACTCCATGGTCATTGATATGGGCCTCGGCTGTGGCATACGGTTTGGCCATCCAGGAGTCCAATGGTTTTTTTCCTGCCTCAAGGATGATGGGCAATCCCTTATCCTTGCTCAACCAAGATGCCGCAACAATTGACTCAATGCGCACACGGGCACTGTCATCTTTTGCAGCAGCCATCAGGAGGGCAGCTTTGTCTGGCAGTTCGTTGCCTGCAAAACGTGCCACTTCCACTGCAGCGGCCCGGATGCGATAGTCCTTTGCTTTGAGCAGTTGGCGCAGCAATGCTTGATCCACCTTGTTTTGTCCCCAGCTGACCCAGAGTGCTTCCAGCAAAAGCTTTTCGTATTGGGGTGATTTTTTATCCAGTTTGCTGATCCATTTTTTTAGTTCCGGAACTACCGCCGTTGCTGGATATTCCCTGAGTTCACGGCGTGTTCTGTAGCGTGTGCGGTATTCGGGCAAGGTCAAATTCTCCAGCAGTTCAGGGATGGTGGCACCATCCACTTTTGCAGGGGTTACCAGTGGCCTTGAAGGGTAGGTTACACGATAAATGCGGCCATGGGTATGGTCGCGCAAAGGGTCCCTGATATTGTGCTGCATATGACCAATCAACACATTGTGCCAGTCTGCAATGTACAAGGAGCCGTCAGGAGCAAATTCAAGATCTACCGGGCGATAATTGACGTCGCTGGAACGGACAAGGTCTTGCCTGTGTTGGGTGGAATACCCTGCACCTGCATCCATCATTTTATGTTGCTTGGTGCCAAGGAATCCAATGGTATTGTTGATGAGCATATCGCCCTGTACTTCATCAGGGAAATGCCTGCTTGAAACAAATTCCAGTCCTGAAGTTGGCCTTACACGGTGCTTCTCTTCAATGATCGATGCTGGCGTTGGCGTGGCTTCACCGTAGCGGGACTTCACTGTTCCTGGTGTCATCCAGGTAACATCAGGACCTGATGTTTCAGCATAAAATACCTGTCCCCAATCATCAAAGGCGATGCCCCAAGGATTGGGAATGGACAACTGTGCAATGCGATCAAGTTTTTTCTTTTTGGTATCATAACGGAAAAATCCACCATTGGTGCCGCGTACCGGACCATAAGAAGTTTCAATATCGTTGGCCAGAAATACCCCTTGCCCCATGTAAACGGAACCAGATGCATCTGTGGTATAAGCATGGTGTGCATGATGGGTGTCATGGTCATCAAATCCACTCAAAAGGATTTCCCTGCTATCGCACTTGTCATCACCATTGGTATCCTTCAACAACATGAAATTGGTTCCCTGGGAAAGATAAACCCCTTCTGGTGCCAGTTCAAAGCCCAATGGCAGCTGCAATCCATCTGCAAATGTGGTTTGCTTATCTGCTTTTCCATCGTTGTTCGTGTCTTCCAGGATGATAAGCTTATCATTGGGTTTGGGATCTCCCGGCTTCCAATGAGGATAGGTGGGCATCACCGCTACCCAAAGCCTTCCCTTGTTGTCAAAGGAAATCTGCACGGGGTTGGCGAGATCAGTAAATTCTACTTCCGATGCAAACAAATCTATTTTGTATCCGGGCGCAACCGTGAATTTATCCAGGGCTTCCTGCCCATATAAATACCGCATTGCAGTATTGGGGTCTCTGGGTTTATAGTTGGTTTGAACCTGTGGAAGAATGGAAGTTTTTGCATCTGCAGCTGCCATATCCATTTTTAGTCCATTGGCGGCCATCCAGATGGCGGTATCCCTGATCAGGATCATTTCCCTTATTTTCTTTTGTTCGGCGGGATAGTTGTCTGACCCAAATGGGTTATACCTTCTTCCAAAAACATGTACACCATTGGGTATTTTGTAGTCGTTATGCCACATCCAGTTTTTCTCCATGACCGCAGCATATACCGCTGCTTTGTTGGATGTATTGGTTTTGCTATTTTTCCCAAACACCTCATTGGCCAGGAAAGGACCAAATTTTGCATAACCAGCATTGGTCAGTTGGGTACCATCAATGGTCAATTCCGTGGCAGGATCATCCAACCAAATCTTGCTGGGCGAGAAGGCATCTACAAAATGAACTTTGTTTTTTGCAGCAACTTCTTTCATGGCCTGGGTATAGAGCGAAAGATTGGCATTCTCTGATTTTCCATTGGGCAGGTCATATTTTCCTGAAAGGTTTTCAAATGCTATCGGTGAAACCAATGCCAGCTGAGGGGCAGCATTTCCATTGTATTGCTGAGACAAGGTATGCTTGATGAATGCATCCAGCTCCGCTTTGTAGTTGGCCAAGCCGGCCGCACCCTGGAATGATTCATTGTAGCCAAAAAAGGCGATGATGATGTCGGCCTTGTGTTTGGTCAACCATTGATCAGGGTACTCTACAAATCCTTCCATACCTGCTGGTTTGGCCAGTTCGGTTTGAAATTTTTCTGCACCGGGAAATGCCCATGGGGTTTTTCTTCCGGAATGAGGACGGAATCCAGGCGTATTTCCTCCGTCACACATGTTGCGGACATAGAGCATGTTGTCTGGATAGCGAAGCTGCAGCTCGGTTTCAAAATGATCAAATTCTATCATCCTGGAACCCAGGTTATTACCGATGAGCATGATACGGGAACCCTTGCTGATGCTGAGTTTGGTCGAACCAGGCATCATGAAGGAAAATATCCCAATCATGGCTGCAATGAGGCCAATTGCTGCAAAGTTGAATGTTTGCTTGATGCTGTTTTTTTTCATGTTAGAATTGATTTATAAAGCCATGTCAGGATTGTTGGGGCCAAAATGTTTCAGGATGACGATGGGGTCAGTGGTAGATGTATTGACTATTTTGACACCTTCCATCGCTGCTTTTTCACTGATGAAGAATTCATCGTTGGTCAGCTGGCCATAGCGGATCAGGGCAGGGGTTTCAATTTCCCAAACACCAAATGTTCCGCGTCCCTGCATGACGATGATACCGTATGCTGCACTGTCTTTTATGGTTACCGTTTGTCCGGGGAAAACAGTCAGTTCCTTGGCGCCAAAAGCTTCAGATTTGTAGCAGATCCAATTTTCAACATACCCATTGGCTTTCATTTCCTCCAGGTTATGCACAGGCTTCGGTGCCATGAAACGGTTGGCCATGGTATTGGGATCAACATTGAGTTCCCAATCCAATACTTCCATCAGGGCATCATAATCACCAATGCTTTCTTTGGGCGTGCCATTCCAGAGCAATTCTTCTGGTATGATGGCCTCATTCACAAGCGACTGGTACATGGCAAAAACATCCGATGCTTTCTGTGGCTCATAGGTGCACATGCTACCTGGGGCATGCAATAATCCAGGAGGAACATCCCATCCAGTGCCAGGTTCCAATTTATAGGCCTGTGAATAGTTGGTGATCTTGTTATCACCCTTGGTGAAATTGAGCAGACAATCTTTGATTACTTCTTTGGGCGTACCTGGCGCGATGCCAATAAATGTATAGGGGAAATCACCTCCATGGTTGTTCAGTTGGGGAGGGAAATAATAAGCCTCGGGTTTTCCTTTTTGACCAATTAATGCAGCTTTTTCATCGTTGTGGTGCACATGATGGGGGAGTGGCCCCATGTTGTCAAAAAACTTGGAATACATGGGCCAGCTTTGGTATTCATTCCACAGCCTGTCTCCAATGAGCTCGCCTTTCAATTCATCCACTGCATCTTTCAGGAGGATCTGTTGGGTAGAGTGTCCATCTTGGTATACAATTGGACTAAGGCCTTCATTTTCACCTGTCAAAGGGCCGTTTTTGGCTGGAGTGGTAGAAGAAAGCCAGCGTTCATCAATGCCTCCTCTTTCTCCTCCCAGGATATAGTAGTCATCCGGATGTAATTTTATCCTTCTTCCGGGCACACAAAAAGACCTGGGTACCCATGTTGGGGCTAATCGCAGAATTCCTTTGCCTTGTTCCAGTGCTTTTTTTGCAATGCTTTGTTGTTCCATATCGGCTTATGTTGGGTTAAATAATCAATTAAAAATTGTATTGATGTTTTGATTTCCTTGAATGGCTTTAAATGAAAGATTGTATTGGATGCGTTTACCTGGAGCGATGAAAATCAAGGTTTCATTTTCCCTGGCTTTGGATTGGCCAATGGGTGGATGAGAACCAGGCTCAAGGCCTGTAACATACTCACCTTTCCCCCAATGCTGCCAATTGGTCATCCATGGTAATTCTTGTTTGTTGAATTGGATGGCCACAGCCAATTCAAGTGTCGGATTATGGATGCCACAAATGCATTGTCCTTCCCCTGTGGCTTCAATGTCAACAATGGCCACTTCCTCGCCATTGCCACTGTGGTTGATCAGGGTATCCGGACAGGTTTTGAAGGCTTCTCCTTTGGGGAAATCATTTCCATCACGGGCAAGCATTTTGCCCTTCCATTTCAGTTGGCTGCCCTTGTCAGCAAGGGGCCATCCGAAATTGCAATGGTAGAGAATCATGTGAGGCGCTGGCGTATTTCCCCTGTTGGAAACCTCGTCATGAATATTGAATCCGGCGACTCCAAGTGTGGCAGAAATGGTTCTTCTGAGTTCAAGCGCCGGTCCGAAAATTTTAGATTCCCTGATGATGCCAGTGATGCTCATGTTCATGTTTCCATTTTCGGGATCTGGCTGTATGATAGAGACAATTTCTGCTGGGATATTGCTGATGTTGCCATGTACTCCTCTTTCACCAAATGCATCTTTTTCTGGCCCGCCTACATGGGATAAGCCGCAGGTGTTCACCAGGCCGCCCCCGAAGGTCCTGAGCCAGTCCAAGCCCTTGTCTGACAACGGTTGTGGTGGTGTGAAACCAGCGTGGTTCAGCCAGGCCAGGTTGTGTTGATTATAGGCAGCATCGGCGATGTCCATTGCCCTGTCCAACAATACTTTGAAGCGAAGACCGGCTCCTGTATTGATCCAGGCAATGCGCATACCCCTGCTGATGCCATTGTCAAGCACAGCGGTTTCTATCCCTCCAACCTGTGCAACATTGCCGACTTTATCGCTCCATATTTCTTGTTGCCCCAACATCCGTTTCTATTTTGAAGATGCGTAAACGGGATGAGCAGGGTTTCCTCCAGATTTAAGGAATGTTATCAAATCCTTGAGTTCATCAGGGTTTAAGCCGTTGATCATTCCGGGTAACATGGGAGAAATATCCGAAACCCTGGTCCTTACTACATCTTTTTTCAGAATGGCCTTGATGGTCTGTGTATCGAATGGATTTTGTGAGATATAGTATTTAAGATTGTCCTGACGAATCAATCTTCCCAATACTGAACCCCCGGTTCTAAGGAAAAATACGGTTGAGCCATACTGATCTGAAATCGTTTTACTGGGTGAAATAATGGCTTCAAGCATGTCTTTGGTGGAGAAGCGATTTCCCAACTGGGTGAGATCAGGTCCTGCTATGCCACCTTCACCGCTTATCTGGTGACAGGTGCGACAGAGGGAAGCAGCGAACATGGCTTTGCCTTGTTCAAAACTTCTGTTGCCGGTTGCACTGTCTACAATGGCCAATGCATTTTCAATTTTCCAGCTACGGCCCGGACCTTTTGGCCTTATGGAGCCGAGGTCCAATCCTTTTCTGGCAAGGTTTACGATAGAATCACCTGAAATCTTATTGTACAATGCAAAGCTTTCTTTGGGAAGATTTTCCAATGCGTTTTTACGCGCCTTATCAATAAATCCAACATAACAAACACCTCCTTTGTAACCAAAGGCAGTATAGTACCATTGAAAATAGTTGTTCCTCAACTCAGTAGTCCATCCGTTCTTGGCTTGGCTCAAAACATTCGCATACCAGGTCTGTGTAAGCGGAGGCATTTTAGACAACATGCCTGCAATGTCCATTCCATATTGTGGGTTGCGAAGGATCAGGTCTGATGATGCAGAAATTGTTTTCTGTGCACCCATGTCATCTTTCGCAGCGGTCAATAGGGCCATTGTTTTTTCAACAGCCTGCGGTGCATCAACATATACCAACAGCTTGCTGAGTTCCTTGTTCAGGTCATTGGTGGCAGCCGGGAAGATAGGATTCAACAACTTGGCCACTGCCTCTTTTTCAGCAGCATCTGGGATTCCCATCCGCGTAAATACAAGCTCAATGGCACGCATCAAATCCAGTTGCTGGGATGCCGTGAGCAAGGATATGTTTACACTGGTAAGTGCTGTCAACAGTGGTTTCTTGGCTTTCGCATCGCCACGCCTTGCCAGACCAATCGATGCGTTGGTGAGAATCACCGGATCTTTTTCATTGATTGTTTTGTCAGCCCATTCGCTGAGCGGTTGCGCTTCAATGGCTATGCGCGCAGCATAGCGAATGAAACGATCCTTGTCCTTCAAATATGGCCAGGCCTCATTCAGGGCACCTGCTGTGGGTTTACCATGGTATCCCTCCAACTTTTTTCTGGTTTTTTGTGCTTCATTCAATTCAACTTTCGCCGCTGCCGCATTCTTTGTCTCAGATCCTGCATAATAAACACGGTACATATCAGATTCAAGCCTTCTGCCTCCGGTAAGGAAATACATTGCACCATCTGGTCCTACAACTCCATCAGTCAATGGAAGCGGGGATCCAGAGATAAATTCTTCACCTGTTGCTGTGTATGATGCACCGTTTGATTTAGGATAGATTGCATAGATGATACCGAAACTCCAGTCGAAGGCGAACAAGGCATTGCGGTATTTTTCAGGAAACTTTGCATTGGCTCCTGAAACAAAATTGGTGGGTGATCCCTGTCCAACATTGACGGCGGCAGGAAGGTTGTCGGGATAATTGGCATTCCATTTGTTTGTACCAGGCCTCCAGCCATATTCACCTCCGCTGGTTACATGGAGAATCCTGGTAGGGCGGTACCATGGTGTTCCAAAATCCCACTCCATGTCGGAGTCATAGGTAAACATTTCTCCTGCATTGTTGAAGGCAAGGTCAAAAGGATTGCGGAAGCCTGAAGCATACATGTTCCATTTGCTACCGGTTGAATCAACCTGTGCCACCCATCCACCATGGGATTCGACGGTATTGTCATGACCATTGGGGTCCTTGATCAAAGGAAACAGGTTATCAAATTTTCCGTCCGGAATATTTTGATAGGAGTCCAGTTTTGGAATTTTCGTAAAGTTGCCGGAAACAACAAACAATGATTGTTTGTCTGGTGCTAATACTATGCTGTGTGGCCCGTGTTCTCCTTCACCGTCCAGCAATTTGAGCAAGGTTATTTTGTCAAACTGGTCGTCACCGTCGGTATCCTGGAGTCGATAGAGCCCACTGGTTTTTTTAAATTTGGGATTGCCTCGATGGTTGATCATCACATATAAACTGTTGAAAGCATAGAGGAGACCATGCGC
Source organism: uncultured bacterium (assembly GCA_903834825.1). Lineage (GTDB taxonomy): Bacteria > Bacteroidota > Bacteroidia > Chitinophagales > Chitinophagaceae > Pollutibacter. The sequence continues at coordinate 33,679 of CAILKQ010000033.1, forward strand.
ATAACCCATGGAAACTTTTCCAGTTGTTGTGTCAGTCATGAATGCAGGATCTTTCAAGACTTCCAGTTTTTCAATGGTTGTTTTGTTGATGGTATCTCCTATGGCAGGTACCATCAAGCGATAAAGGTATCCATACTGGTCAGATGCAATGATTCTGCCCTTGTTGTCAAAGGTCATAGAAACCCAGGAGCCATCACCATGATCGGAAGGGCCATAAAGTCTTTCTGCTTTGAATCCCTGGGGCAGTTTCAGGTTCGCAACTTTGGGGTCATCAGCGCTGAAAAACGCGTCTTCTTCTCGTATTGAAAAAGATATGACCAGGGCAAGGGGCAGCACAATGAACAATAGCCTTAACATTAGCACTACATTTTTTTTCATGATGGCAATTTTAATAAAGCAAATTCAGTATCCTTGTTTGAACCAATCATTGGTAAGTTTACTTAAATTGCCTAAGATTTTAATGTACCGTAAAATAGGCCTTACCCCTCAATAAAAAAAATATATCGGGCAAAGTTTATGCACGGTCTCTTGTTGGTAAACCCTAAAAGCCATACAAGTACTTAAGTCAGCTATTATGATCAATTCACCTAAGCATTCCATGTACAATAAACGGCTCTTCTGGGTAGGCTTGTCTTTGTCATCTATTTGCATTTTTGCAGTGTTCAATACCATACAGATTGCAGGATCAGGGTTAGATCTAACCGGGTCCCTGGCATGGAGGTTGCTTGGTCGTCTGCATCCGATTGCTGTTCATTTACCCATTGGAGTAATTCTTTTTGCCGCGTTTCTGGAAATATTGATCATTTTCAAAAAGCATGCCGCATACCGGCAGGCCATTCAATTGAGTTTGTTGATTGGCCTTGTTGCAGGGGTATTTTCAGCAATTTCTGGTTTGATGTTGTCTGCAGAAGGTGACCATGCCAGTTTGTTGTTGCTCAGGCACCAATGGGTGGCCATGGGTGTTTTATGTTTGAGTGGTTTGGCCTGGTTTAAACATGCAGAACTATTGGGAAACCCAACAAAACGGAGCCTTGCAGGATTCCGTATCCTCCTATTTGGCAATGTTTTGCTGCTGTTGCTGGCCACCTATTTTGGAGCATCCCTGACCCATGGAACAAATTATTGGTCAAGCGAAGTTTCAAAAAAAACAACCAAAACCTTGTTGACGAAAAAAACCACTTCTCTGGCTCAAGAACCGGAACCTGAGCTTGAACCAGATCCAGTATTCGTTCTTGAAAATGAACAGTTATTTACCAACATTGAAACACCCTCCATGGAGGACCAGGCAGACCTGCAGCTACAGGTAAGGACCATCCTTGCACACAACTGCTATGACTGCCATGGACCGAAAAAGGTAAAGGGAGATCTCCGCTTGGATCATATAGACCTGATCATGAAAGGAGGCGAGAGTGGTCCTGTTGTTGTTCCTGGCAATGCCAATGCCAGTGAGATGTACAAGCGGATCAGCTTGCCTGAGGGCCATGAAGACATCATGCCTTCAAAAGGCAAGAAACTCACTGAACAGGAAATCAGGGTTATTGCCCTGTGGATCAATACAGGTGCCAACTGGCCAGACAGTCAGCAGGTAAAAAAAGCATTCAGGAATGCAGCCCTTGCGCCAAGAAATCCTGTATTGCCTCTTGATGCTGCAGCATATGGCAATCCCATTGATAAATGGACGAACAGTTACCTCAAGGCAAAGAAATTATCCTGGCCCAGCCAGACCGATGACCGTACTTTTATCCGAAGGGTTTATCTGGATTTGATTGGATTACTGCCAACACCCAAAGAGATGGAAAACTTTTTGTCGGATAAAAAAACTGACAAAAGGGAGCAATTGGTAAGACAGCTGCTTGACCGGGAGGATGACTATGCTGCCCATTGGTTGAGTTTCTGGAATGATGCCTTGCGCAATGATTATACAGGTACCGGATACATCACGGGGGGAAGGTTTAACATCACCAATTGGCTGTATGCTGCTATCAAAACAAATAAACCCTTTCCTCAGTTTGTAAAAGAATTGGTCAACCCCGAAAAGGAGTCCAAAGGCTTTATTGAAGGCATCAAGTGGAGGGGAGAAATCAATGCCAGTCAGCGCACCGAGATGCAGGCAGCGCAGAATGTTGCACAGGTATTTTTAGGGTTGAACCTTAAATGTGCATCCTGCCATAACAGCTTCATCAGCGATTGGAAGCTGACCGATGCCTATGGATTTGCCAATATTTTTGCAGACAGTTCACTGGAGATCAACCGTTGCGACAAGCCCACTGGAAAATTTACCCGCCCGCAGATGTTGTGGAAAGATTTGGGCAAGATCGACAGCATGGAATCAAGGAAAGTGAAAATGGCGCAGTTGGCCGAAATCATGGTCAAGCCTGAAAATGGAAGGTTGTACCGCACCATCGTCAACCGCATTTGGAAGCAAATGTTGGGCAGGGGTTTGGTTGAGCCTGCAGACCAGATGGACAACCAGCCTTGGAGCCAAGACTTGTTGGATTGGATGGCATTTGATTTTCAAAAAAAAGGTGGCGATATCAAATCCTTGATCTATTCAATTGCCACCTCAAAAACATACCAGACGAAATCCGTTGGCCTGAAAGACCCTAATGATATTGTATTACAAAATTATTCGTTCAGGGGCTCTCTTAGAAAACGCATTACTGCAGAGCAATTTTCTGATATTGTTGGCGCCATCATTGATCCAATTTTTCCTGATTCTATCATGAAATTCAAGCCAAAATATTCACCATCCTTTGTTCCTCCTGGTGGTTATTTTGCCCGGGCTGCCTTTGTAGCCAACAATTCATTCCTGATTGCCCTTGGAAGACCCAACAGGGAAAATGTTACCACCGGACGAGAGTCTCAGGCCAACCTGCTTCAGGCCCTGGAACTGACCAATGGGGAACGGTTCAATGCCATGTTAAAACGTGGAGCAATCAAGTGGCAAAGCCGCTACCCTGATGGCGATTCAATGCTCTCTGCTTTTTATTCGCTCTCATTAGGGCGCAAGCCCAACAGCAGGGAAAAGGCTGTGGCCATGAAAATCTTGGGCAATGCACCTTCTCCAGAGGACATCCAGGATTTTTTCTGGGCAGCTTTGTTGTTGCCAGAAATTCAGATCATCGATTAATCTTAACTTCACTTTCCATGAGCAAATTCTCGGATAGAAGGAAATTTTTAAAGACCACCAGCGCTGCAACAATCGCAGCCCTGGGCGCAACCATGCCCTTGTCCGGTCTCTTGAGCAGCATGAAGCCTTTCGGCAAACAGTCATCAGCCGATACGGTCATCTTGCTTTGGATGGGCGGTGGCATGGCCCACACGGAAACATTTGACCCCAAGCGGTTCACTGCATACTCAAAAGGGATTAAATCCAATGATGTACTTAGCACGTTCCCATCTGTGCCTACTGTCTTGGATGGGGTTCATTTTTCTGAAGGATTGGAGTCTGTCGGAAGCATCATGGATAGGGGAACCGTCATACGTTCTTATGTGGCAGCAGACATGGGTCATATTCTTCATTCCCGTCATCAATACCATTGGCATACCTGTTACAGGCCTCCACAATCTGTATCAGCTCCTCATATTGGATCTTGGGTTGCCAGGGAGTTGGGGCCCATCAACTCCGCCATTCCAGCTTTCATTGATATCGGACAGCGCTTTACTGTCGGAGAAGGAGAAGAATTAAAGGCTTTTCATACAGCGGGTTTTTTGGGGAATGAATTTGGACCTTTCATGATTCCAGATCCAACAGCAGGATTGGAATCGGTTCGTCCGCCCGTTGGCATGTCTGAATCCCGGTTTGAGAAAAGGAATCAATTGTACAAAGAATTGATGAACCAAGGGGCCATGGGCGAGTATGGATCTGATTATCACAAGGAATCCATGAAGCGCTCCATGGAACAGGCATATCGCCTGCTGAAATCTCCAGAGGCCGCAGCTTTTGACCTGAACAAGGAGCCCAAGTCCAGCTATGATATCTACAATACGGGAAAATTTGGGTTGGGTTGCTTGATGGCCAAACGGCTTACGCAAAAAGGGGCAAGGTTCATCAGTGTAACAACAGAATATGAGCCATTCATGAACTGGGATACCCACGAAAATGGTCATACACGCTTGGCTGACATGAAAAAGAGGATTGATGCCCCCATCGCTCAACTCGTCAAAGACCTGGAGCAGTCAGGACATCTCGACAGGACCATGATTATACTGGCAACTGAGTTCAGCAGGGACATGATGGTCGAAGGCAGGCCTGAGTTGAAAGTGCAGGAGCAAGTGAAGCAACCCGATATCATCAATGACATGAAGTTCTACGGTATGCACCGTCATTTTACCGATGGATGCTCCATGCTCATGTTTGGTGGAGGCATCAAAAAAGGCAATGTATTTGGCCAGACAGCTGATGAAAGGCCCTGCAAGTCCATCAAAGATCCCATTGTTATTGATCAGGTTCACCAGTCCATTTATCATGCACTGGGTATTCACCCTGAGACCAATTATGTGGTAGAGGGAAGGCCTTTTTATACCACGCCTGACGGTAAGGGCAAAGCTGTAAAGGAATTGTTTGGCTGATTCAGATGCATGGAAATTCAGGGTGCTGTCCCGAATGATGATACCGGATTTTCCCTTAACTTTGCCACCCGTCAGGAACATTAGCTCAGTTGGTTTAGAGCATTACTTTGACAGAGTAGGGGTCACTGGTTCGAGCCCAGTATGTTCCACCACTTTACCTTTGAAACGGCACCCGCAGCATGTCATCCAATCCCAGTTATAAGGAACAATTTGAAACCGAAGTGCTTGACAGCACTGGTTATGCATTGATTGTATGGAATGACGAAGTGAATACTTTTGACCATGTTATCAAAACCTTGATGGAAGTGTGCAATCACGAACGTGAGCAGGCCGAACAATGTGCCATGTTCATCCACTACAAAGGGAAATATGGTGTGAAACACGGCTCCTACGAAGAATTGAAACCCATGTGCGAAGCCATTACCGACAGGGGCATTGGTGCTACAGTGGAGGAGTTGAAGGGATAGCTTTTCTTTAATTCAATTTTTCTTTGAATTGCACACTCATTGCTGGATGCAGGACTGCTTGGTTCATGACCAAAGACCGGATGAATTCATTGGAGGCTGCAGGTTCCAGCAATTTTAACAGCTTATCTTTCTTTAGTTTCAGTGCTTCTTTTGGAACATATCCCAATGCAAGAAAATCGTTTCTCCCAATCATGATGCAAGTCAATTCAGTGTTTTCCCTTCCCTCACCAAATACGGCAAGTGTAGGGGAGTAATGGATCATTTCACTGATGGCAGATTTAACCTTGGTGTTGTAAGAAGTAATATCTTCTGTATGTTCACAAATGCCTTCACAAAATGTTTGTTCAACCCCCACACAGGCTACCTGCTCTTTTTGCAGAAAACACATTTTGGGGCAAAGCTTGTGTTCTCTGGCAAGTTTGTTCAGCAGCCTTTGGCCATCAACCTGCAGGGGAAATGATGTATGCGGTTGTAAGTTTTTTTTCTTCTTGACAATTCCCAGCCGGATAATTCCTTTCATGTCTTCGTAACTGCAGATTCCAAAACGGTTTTCAGGTTTTTTCTGTGACCTGTTGAAAGCCGGCCATAATCTTTTGATTTCAATGCTTTCGAAAACACCCATCATCAGTTCATTCCCACATTCCCGAAAACTGATCTTGCTGACCATCCTGATGAGATCTTGTTTTTTCTTGCTTACGTCATTGTTTGAAAAATGACTGGTGACCCGCTTTTTCAAGCGTTTTGCTTTTCCAACGTAAATGATTTTTCCTTTGTTATCGTGAAAATAATATACACCCGGAGTGTTGGGCATGCTTTCAAGATCACTGCTGGAAAGATTCATGGGCAGGTAACTGTCGCCACTTCCTTTCCTGAGCATATTTTCAATATGGTTCTGTTTGTCATGCTCGAGCAGTTTGTGAAAAAGGATGGTTGTTGCCTCTGCATCTCCCATGGCCCGGTGCCTGTCTTCTATGCGGATATCGAGCGAACGGCAAAGGTTACCTAAGCTATAACTCAGGTGGCCTTCAAATATTTTTCTGCTCAACCTTACAGTACACAGCTTCCTGGACTGCAATTTGAATCCATGCTGTGAAAGCTGGTGTGCAACAAACGAAAAATCAAAGTTTACGTTGTGGGCAACGAAAATCTTGTCTTGCAGCAGCTCGTATATGTCTTTTGCAACCTTGCCAAACACGGGAGCCTTGCTAACCATACCATCAGTGATTCCTGTGAGTTTTTCAATGAAAATGGGAATGGGTTGCATAGGGTTCACCAAGGTGGTGTACTTGTGCATAATGTTCTTCCCATCGCTGATAAGGATTGCAATCTCAGTGATGCTTCCTGTTCCTGCGTTGCCTCCTGTTGTTTCTATGTCTACAATTGCGTACATGCCTTGCCCACGAATATTTTTCGAAATTAACAAGATAATTCCGAAGGCTCAGCTGAATTTCAAACAACAATCACCCTTGGAGGACATGCAAATCAGGAAGGTTTTTTAAAATTTTAACATTATATTTGGGAAAAGTGGTAACTTGATGTTGTGTGTTTTCGTCAAATAAAGGGTATCACTTTCCATGATACAGCAATTTCAATTGAAATCACCAATGAAAAAGAAAATCATGAACATCTTCTCATCCAGTCCTGGTGGCAGCAGCTTAAAAATATTTTTAGTGGTGCTGGCCATTTATGCTTTGATTGCACTGTTTACTTATCTGGTTTGGTAAATATCACCAGATAGTAAAATCTTTTTACTGCTTCCCAGCAACGCGCTTGGTTGGTAGTATCTTTTGTGTTGACCATGGTCGCCCTTAGCTTGGTTTTAATGCAATATCCCTCACGCAAGGTCTAACTTTCTTGTTACCTTTGTGGACCTTAAACGTTCGCAATTCATGGACATCTCCAAAACATTTGATTTTAGATCAGCAGAGCAAAAATGGTACCAGCACTGGCTCAACCAAAAATACTTTGAAAGTACCCCGGATGATAGGGAACCGTATACGGTTGTTATTCCTCCACCCAATGTAACAGGTATTCTCCACATGGGGCATTGCCTGAACAATACTATTCAGGACATTCTGGTCAGGCGTGCCCGCATGATGGGCAAGAATGCCTGCTGGGTTCCTGGTACTGATCATGCATCCATTGCTACAGAAGCCAAGGTGGTGCACATGTTGCGCGAAAGGGGAATCCAAAAGTCGAGTCTCAGCCGTGAGGCATTTCTTGAATATGCTTGGGAGTGGAAGGAAAAATATGGTGGCATCATCCTGCAGCAATTGAAAAAACTGGGATGTTCCCTCGATTGGAACAGAACCAGTTTTACCATGGATCCTGCTTATTATCAATCTGTGATCCATGTATTCAACGACCTGTACAGCAAAGGATATATCTACCGCGGCAAACGCATGATCAACTGGGATCCGCGGGCAAAGACGGCTTTGAGTGATGAAGAGGTAATATTCAAAGAGGTGCAGGGGAAGCTTTATTTTCTACAATACCAATTGGCTGACAAGGAAGGAAACCCCCTGCCGCTTGAAAATGGAGGAATCACCATTGCAACTGTTCGTCCCGAAACCATCCTGGGAGATGCTGCGATTGCTGTGAATCCATCTGATGAGCGCTTTAAGCACCTGATAGGCACTGAAGCCATCGTTCCACTGATCAACAGGAGAATCCCCATCATCGGGGATGATTATGTGGCCACAGATTTTGGTTCTGGGGCATTAAAAATAACGCCTGCGCATGACATGAATGATAACCAAATCGGTATAAAGCATGGCCTTGCTGTTTATGATATCCTGAATGAAGATGGAACCATGAGCGTTGATGCCCAGCTGTACGTAGGCCTGGATCGGTTTGAGGCAAGAAAACAGATTGTTGAGGCATTAAAATTGGCCGGACATGTTGTGAAGATTGAAGAATATACCCATCAGGTGGGCTTCTCTGAACGCACGGATGTTGTTGTGGAACCAAGGTTGTCATTGCAGTGGTGGGTAGACATGAAAAAAATATCCTCTCCAGCACTCATCGCTGTGCAGGACGGTGAGATCAATTTTCATCCTGCCAAATTCAAGAACCTCTATCGGCATTGGATGGAAAATATCAAGGATTGGTGCATTTCCCGTCAGCTTTGGTGGGGGCATCAGATCCCGGCATGGTATGATGCAGAAGGGCGTTTTATCGTTGCCATGGATGAAGCGGATGCCAAGCAAAAATTTTCAGCCACTTACGGCATAGACAATCCACAACTCAAGCAGGATGAGGAT
>CAILKQ010000034.1 GCA_903834825.1 uncultured bacterium
GTATTGGTGTCATACACAAAAACATGAGTATTGCATCACAAGCCGCAGAAGTAAGAAAGGTAAAGCGCTCAGAAAGTGGTATGATCCAAGATCCCATTACGCTCAATCAAAATGCCATTGTTGGAGATGCATTGCAATTGATGGCGGAAAATAAAATCGGGGGAATTCCGGTGGTCAATGATATGGGTAATTTGGTAGGCATCGTTACCAATCGAGATTTGCGTTTTGAAAAAGATACACAGAAACCCATCACCCAAGTAATGACAACGGCCAACATCGTTACAACGGATAAGCCGCATGATCTTGTCAATGCTGAAGCGATTCTTCAAGAAAAGAAAATTGAAAAATTGCCGGTTGTAGATGCTGAAGGCAAATTGTTGGGCTTAATTACCTACAAGGATATTTTAAAATTAAAGCAGTTTCCAAATGCTTGTAAAGATCAATTGGGAAGGTTGCGCGTTGCCGCAGCGGTAGGGGTAACCCAAGACACCATGGAAAGGGTAGAGGCACTGGTGAAGGCAGGAGTTGATGCGGTAGTGATTGACACAGCGCATGGGCATTCAGCGGGTGTTATCAAAACATTGAAACAAGTAAAGGAAAGGTTTGGAGAAAAAATAGATGTTGTCGTAGGCAACATTGCAACCGGAGAAGCGGCTTTGGCCTTGGCAGATGCTGGAGCCGATGCCGTCAAGGTGGGCATAGGCCCTGGTAGCATTTGTACCACGCGTGTAATTGCTGGCGTAGGTGTTCCGCAACTGACCGCAGTAATGAATGTTGCCGCAGCTTTGGAAGGCAGAGAGGTTCCCATCATTGCGGATGGAGGAATACGTTTTACGGGTGATATACCCAAGGCCCTAGCGGCAGGTGCTTCCACCATCATGGTGGGTTCTATGTTAGCCGGCACAGAAGAGTCTCCCGGAGAGACCATCATCTATGAAGGAAGAAAATTCAAGAGTTATCGCGGGATGGGTTCCATTGAAGCAATGCAACATGGATCCAAGGATCGTTATTTTCAAGATGCAGAGGATGACATCAAGAAATTGGTGCCTGAAGGGATATCTGGTAGGGTGCCGTACAAGGGTGCCGTGCAAGAAGTCATGTATCAGATCCTTGGTGGACTGAGAGCAGGTATGGGCTATTGTGGTGCCCCCCATTTGGACGCCTTGAAAAAAGCGCAGTTTGTCAGAATAACCCATGCTGGAATCAAAGAGAGTCATCCACATGATATTTTTATCACCCGGGAAGCTCCTAATTACAGCATAAAGTAAATCACTATGCAGCTCATGGATGGAAGTTTTGTCGCTCAGCAAATCAAAGAGGAGCTGGCGCATGAGGTGTTGACAAGGAAATCAAAGGGCATGAAGATACCTCACCTAGCAGCTGTGCTAGTGGGTGAGGATGGTGCAAGTTTGACCTACGTCAGCAGCAAAGTAAAGTCCTGTGAGCAGATAGGATTTGGTTCTACTTTGATACAACTTCCAGAGTCCGTTTCTCAATCTCAATTGATAGAAGAAATTGAAAAACTAAATAAAAACCAGGACATCGATGGATACATCATCCAGCTGCCACTGCCAGCCCATATCAATGAAAAGGCCGTGTTGATGCATGTTAGTCCTGACAAAGATGTGGACGGTTTTCATCCAGAATGCATTGGGAAAATGGCCCTGGGCATGGATACCTTTTTACCCGCCACTCCAGCGGGTATCATAGAACTAATCAAGCGTTACCAAATAGAAACGGCCGGAAAAAACTGCGTTGTGGTGGGCAGATCACATATTGTTGGTATGCCCATCTCATTGTTGATGCAGCGCAATGCCTATCCGGGTAATGCGACTGTAACAACTTTGCATTCTAAATCCTCCAACATCAAAGAGGTTTGTGCGCAAGCAGACATTTTAATCGTCGCAATTGGAAAGCCAGGTTATGTTACTGCTGACATGGTCAAAGAAGGTGCTGTGGTGATAGATGTAGGAATAACAAGGGTAGCAGATGACGCAAAGAAAAGTGGATTTAGGATTGCAGGTGATGTGGATTTTCATTCAGTTGCGCACAAATGCAGTTGGATTACACCTGTGCCGGGTGGAGTAGGACCAATGACCATCGCTTCATTGCTGATCAATACCATGAAATCTGTGCAGCTTAAAGAAAAATAATGAGACAAAAGGAAATGAAGAATACTTTGATTTTACTGCTATTTGTATCGTTGAATCTGTATGTGAGCGCTCAATCCAGAGGAAC
>CAILKQ010000035.1 GCA_903834825.1 uncultured bacterium
AGCCATAGCATCCACCCAGTACAAAAGCCATAAAGGCGAAGAGCTGGACGTGAAACAGGAATCTGGAAGAGATTACCCAATTTCTGCCAAAGTCTTTCTTTTCAGCGATGTCAGTTGTATTCTGTTGCATATTTTTCTTTTGCACGGCAAAAATAAGGAATCAAGTTTATTTTTCAACTGCAGTTTTCAACAATTTCTGAAAACCTGTTTTTGCCTTTTGCAAAATGTTGCCAAACCACACTGCCCATGTATCTTCCAGCGGGTTTTGCTATTCTTTTCGAAGGAAAAATACTTTTTTTCTGGTTGACAAGCAGCCAGCTGAAAAAGCCAAAATGTGCTTTCATGACAGCCGTAAAAAAATAAGACTGCCCTGAAAGAAGGTTTTTCCATGCACTGATGGCATCCAACAGGAAACGAAAACTTACCGTCATGAAAGCATCTATTCCCTCGAGGTTTTTCCAAAGCATGATCAGGTTGTTCCTGAAATTAAGGTAGATTTTCTTTGGATTGTTTTTGGCAAGGGTTCCACCACCAATATGGTAGATGATGGATGCTGGGCAAGACATGATCCGGTGGCCGGCCAGTTGTAACCTCCAGCAAAGGTCAATCTCTTCCTGGTGCGCAAAAAAGTAACCATCAAATCCGCCAACTGCATCAAATGCGGAATGACGGATAAACAATGAGGCGCCGGATGCCCAAAAAATGGGTGCTGGTTTATCGTATTGGTGCTCGTCTTTTTCCAGGACATCAAATACCCTTCCTTTAGAAAATGGATAACCGAACCGGTCTATCCAACCACCTGCTGCACCCGCATATTCAAATCTTTCCTTGTTGTTGTAATCCAATATTTTGGGTTGGATGGCAACAACATCCGGATTTTCCATGAACATGTGCATGATGGGCTCAATCCATCCGGGGCTGACTTCAATGTCAGAGTTCAGGAGCACCATGAATTCCTCTTTAACATGTTTGAGGGCCCTGTTGTATCCACCTGCAAATCCTTCATTGGAGGAATTGCTAATGATTTTAATAGAAGGGTATTGAGATGCTGTCCAATCAACAGACCTATCTGTAGAACCATTGTCTGCCAGGTAAACAACGGTGTTGGGATAAGTAGAAGCGCAAACAAAGGGCAGGAATTGTTCAAGATAGTGTTTGCCATTCCAGTTGAGGATAACAACCGCAAGTTTGGGATGAGAATCAGGTGATTGCATGTATTCAACAAATTTAGGTCCTATCTGCCTAAAAATAGCCACTCCATTTTTTCATGTCTTGATTTTTACATAAATTTGTCCTCCCTCGGGCCCAGGTGGCGAAATTGGTAGACGCACTACCTTGAGGTGGTAGCGCTGGAAACGGCGTGCTGGTTCGAATCCAGTCTTGGGCACAAACGCCCTTCCAACGAAGTTGGAAGGGCGTTTTGATTTGTAAGCGTTGAAAGCTTGCTTTCAAAAGCGAGCAAGTCAAAACGCCACTCCTCGCCGAAGGCGAGGGAAGGGCGTTTGTAGCCCCCCCCGCAAGATATCCTGGATCACTGAAAGTAATCCACTCCTCGCCGAAGGCGAGGGAAGGGCGTTTGTAGCCCCCCCGCAAGACATCCTGGATCACTGAAAGTAATCCACTCCTCGCCGAAGGCGAGGGAAGGGCGTTTGTAGCCCCCCGCACGACATCCTCTATCGAGCTAATTTTTTTAAATAGAATTGAAACGATTTTCTAAACTGCGTTATCTTCATTAAAACAACGTTTGCCATGCCTACACTTCAACCTAACTATGCTGATGGATTTTTTGACGTAGGAACAGAACATGGATTTTTACCCTCCGCACTGCCACTAGAAAAACTTGAAGGCGCCTATTTGCCCTTACAAAATTTATTAGATAACATGCCAGTTGTATTGGGAGATAATAAATTTGGTTACCTCCATACCCCAAATGCAATTGCTACTGCAGTTGATGAACTCCCAAATTTATTTGAATTTGTAAAAGCAGAAAATAGTATACACCTGATTCAAGCCCTCTTTAGGGGCTACAGTTTTTTAGCCTCCGCATATACACTTGAGCCTTCATTTCAACATTACAGGGAATCAGGAAATTACGGCAAAGCAAGAAATATTTTACCCCCACAAATCGCACAGCCATTCTGCGCAGTTGCTGAAAAACTTGATGTTTACCCTTGGCTTGATTATCACTATGCATACTCACTTGGTAATTTTAGAAAAAAAGATAAATCACTAGGTTTGGAATGGAGCAACCTAGATATGTGCGTTAGATTCTCAGGGCAACCGGATGAAGTTGGCTTTATCATGTTGCATGTCGATATCAACCAACATTCACCAGATCTCGTTGGCTCTGTATATCAAACACTTAAAGCATTAAAAAATAATGACCAAGAAGAAGCATCTAAATGGTTGGAAATAAATTACTCAACCATGAAGCACATGAACGAAAGAAGAAGAGAAATGTGGAAAGCTTCTCGCTGGCAAAACTATAATGATTTTCGCATTTTCATCATGGGAGTAAAAGGCAATGAAGAATTATTCGGTGATGGTGTTATTTATACTGGTGTATGGGATGAACCTAAACAGTTTCGTGGACAAACAGGTGCTCAAGATGACATCATCCCCATGGAAGATATCTTCTCTGGAGTAATCAGATATTACCCACAAAATGAACTCACAAAATATTTGCTTGATCTAAGAACCTACAGGCCAAAATGCATCCAACAATTTTTTATTGATTTGGAAGAAACCGTAAAGTCGTTGGATGAACAAAGCCTTGCAGGCATGCTTTTCAAAAATAAAAATGGAGAAGGACTCTGCTTTTTACTCGGTATACTTGAAGAAATTTACCATTTCAGAAACGGGCATTGGCAATTCGTTCAGAAATATATCATGGCAAATACTCCTTACGCCAAAGCCACTGGTGGAACACCTATTACAAGCTGGCTTCCAAATCAATTGAAATCAGTGATGCGCCAAATGAATGATGTTATAGAGATGATCGACAAACTTGGCAACATCCAAAATGAAAAAGCAAACAAAATTCTAGTTGAAAATAAAAATACACTAGAGCATAAAAAAAATTTGTTGGAAGAACAACTATCGCTTGTTCACCAAAAAGAATTTTCTGCAGATAAGGTTTTTGAACTCAACAAAAACTACGGACTAGAAGACAATAAAAAACACTAAACAATTAAATATTGTTGACTGGTACACCCAAAATCAACTTCAGATATCGGCATTAAAAAGTACCGCATGGAATGATTTGTATCATACAATCAACAATAAAGGGGGGATACATACAGCTTAAAATAGCAAATTCATGGTATATCACCCATTCCTACTAAACATTAATACTGATTTTTCTTTTTCTTGCCGTGGAGTTGGAAAAGCTGATCAAAAAAAGATTTCACAAAGGCTGAATGGCTTAACTTCAATACCAGATTTGATGGCTACAAATGTTGAAAGCCTGTCTGGTAAAGACATCAATTGATGTATATGAAAAAAAGTATCGCAGTCCTTCTACTTGGTTTATTCTTGGGTTCCTTCCTTTTCCCTGCAAAAGAAAATTGGATCAAACTGTTTAACGGCAAAGACCTTGACAATTGGACAGCAAAGATTTTTCACCATGATGTGGGCGATAATTATGGCAACACTTTCCGTGTTGAAGATGGGGTTATAAAAGTCCGTTACGACCAGTATGAGCAGTTCAACAACCGCTATGGGCATCTTTTTTACAACAAACCTTTTTCCTATTTTAAGCTAAGGTTTGATTACCGGTTTACAGGGATTTGGCGCGAAGATGCCCCATCCTATACCAAGATTAATTCAGGTGTCATGTACCATTCTCAGGATCCCAGAACCATTCTAAAGGAGCAGGATTGGCCAATTTCTGTTGAGTTTCAGGTCTTGGGGGGATTGGAAGACGGCGTTTCAAGGCCAACAGGAAACATGTGTTCGCCAGGTACGGATGTTTTTTTTCAAGGCAGGAAAGATCCCCGTCACTGCATCAGCTCATCTTCTAAAACCTATTATGGAGACCAGTGGGTACACGCTGAATTGATTGTCTTGGGTGACTCTTTGGTTACACACCTCATCAATGGTGATACCGTTTTGCAGTATACCAAACCACAGATTGGCGGAGGCGTTGCCAATGGATACGATCCCTTGATTAAAATTGATGGGCAACTGCTTAAAAAAGGTTTCATCGCCCTACAGAGTGAAGGGCAGGAAATTGATTTTAAAAATATTGAACTCCTTGACCTATCAAAAAAATACAAAAACAATGAGTAATCATGCCATCGAAAGGTTGGAGAAAATAATGGATGAATTGCGAGAGCAATGCCCCTGGGATCGAAAGCAAACCATCCATACCCTTAGACAGTTGACCATTGAAGAGTGTCATGAATTGGCAGATGTGATCACCGATGAAAACTGGAAAGGCATTCAGGAGGAGTTGGGTGACATCCTTCTTCACATTATTTTTTATGCGAAAATTGGTGCCGAGCAACAACAGTTCAGCTTTGAAGATGTCATCAATGGGATTTGTGATAAATTGGTTTTTAGGCATCCCCACATTTATGGTGATGTTGTCGTCAAAGATGAAGAGGAAGTGAAAAGGAATTGGGAGAATCTAAAACTCAAGGAAGGTAAAACCTCAGTAATGAGTGGGGTTCCAAGGTCTTTGCCACCGATGGTTCAGGCCATGCGGATTCAGGAAAAAGCCAAACAGGTGGGCTTTGAATGGGAGAACAAAGAGCAGGTTTGGGAAAAAGTAAAGGAGGAAATGGAAGAGGTAAGGGTAGAGGTGGAACAGCAATCATCGAAAATAGAAGACGAGATAGGAGACCTCTTGTTTTCTGTCATTAACTATGCCAGGTTTCTAAACATTGATCCAGACAATGCTTTGGCTAAAACCAATAAGAAGTTCCTGACCCGATTTCAGGCCATGGAAAAAATTGTAACCGAAAAAGGCCAGCGCATGACCGACCTGAACCTGCTGCAAATGGATGAGATTTGGAATGAAGTGAAAAAATCTTGACTCATCATCCCTTTAAATAGGCTTCAAAATCTTGAAGGCTGAAACTGGAGAGGTTGTTTTCTTTTTTCAATCCACCTTTCTGTGCAGCCAAGGTACCATAACGGATATCATTGTATCCTTCAATATTGTGCGCATCAGGATTGATAGACAAGAGGGCTCCTTTTTCCTGAGCCCTGGCCACCCAGGTCCAGTCCAAGTCTAGCCTTCTTGGATGGGCATTGATTTCAATCACCACTTTGTTGGCAATGCAGGCATCAATAATCTTTTCGTGGTCTAGCGGATAGCCCTTTCTGCTCAACAGCAGCCTTCCTGTTGGATGCCCGAGTATGGTGGTGAAAGGATTCTCAATTGCAGTCATCACCCGTTGCATGGCCTTTTCCTGACTCATTTTAAGGTTGGAGTGAACAGATGCGATGACCAGGTCAAATGTACCCAGCAGGTTGTCGGAATAATCGAGTGATCCATCGTTGAGGATATCGCTCTCAATGCTTTTGAAAATCTTGAATGGAGCATATTTTCTGTTCAATTCATCAATGTATTGGTGCTGTGCTTTAACCCTTTCTTCCGTAAGGCCATTGGCATAGAAAGCCGATTTGCTGTGGTCACTGATGACCATGTATTCAAATCCTTTGTCAATACAGGCCTTGGCCATTTCTTCAATGGTATTGCTGCCATCGCTCCAATCACTGTGGCTGTGTATGATTGATTTGATGTCTGTTGGTTGTACAACATCCATCACTGATCCTTTGATTGCCCTTTCAATGATGGCAGGGTCTTCCCTTAGGAATGATGGGATATAGTTGATGGATGCAGCTATGAAGGCATCCTGGTCTGTTTGCATGTCATTCAATGAAGTGGGGTATTGGTTCAACCATTCCTCGACAAATGCTGCTGAGCCATTAAGGATAAAACTTCTTTTTTGTATTTGATCTGTTTGGGAAAACTGGAACTCCAGCAACACGTTTTCAATGCCTTTTGCATTCAGCATTTCTTCAGTTATGGCAGTTGTTTCAAAACCATTGTCCTCAAGGAATGCGGTAATTTGTGGAACACTGCAATCCGTCACCCAGCATAGTTTTTCCAGGGTAGGCATCTGACGAACAAAATCTCCACAAAGCATCAACTTATTTCCCTTGAATTGGGAAGTTAGTACTTCCTGCATGTGCAGTGCATAGGTTTCAATGTCTGCATAAAGAAAATGCCCCTGGTGCCGGAAATAAAACACTATGGCTTCCTTTACATTCTTTTGTGTTTTCTCTCCAAATCCCTTGTAAAGCAGCAACCTGTTTTCATTGCAGGCATAGAGTAGCTCTCCCAGTCCTTCAATGCCCATTTCTTTCCAAATAGTAGAAATCTTTTTAGGCCCAATGCCTTTTATCTGCATCATCTCCAACACACCTTCTGGCGTTTTTGCTATCAATTCTTCCAGTGCCAGTAGCTTGCCAGTTTCCAGTATTTCAATGATTTTTCTCGCAGCTGAATCTCCAATTCCTTTGAGTGATGCAATTTGTTCCTTCGGGATTGTTTTGAGCTGCAGGGGTAATTTTTCAATGGAAAATGCAGTGCTCCCATATGACTTTGCTTTGAAGCTGTTTTCCTGGTGAATATCCATCAATTTGCTCAAGAGACTGAATTGATCTGCGATTGCGTAATTGTCTGGCATGATGTACAGTTGATAATTGACAAAAAAAGTCCCGCAAGAAGCGGGACTCTATACTTTGTAGTGTTGGAAGATTACTTTGCAGCTTTCTTCGGAGCAGCTTTAGCAGCTTTCTTAGGAGCAGCTTTCTTAGGAGCAGCTTTCTTAGGAGCGGCTTTCTTAGGAGCAGCTTTCTTAGGAGCGGCTTTCTTAGGAG
>CAILKQ010000036.1 GCA_903834825.1 uncultured bacterium
CCAGAGAATTGGCTTTGCAAATTGAGCAGGTGTTCAAAAAAATGGGAACAGGGTTCAAGATAACCTGTTGTTATGGTGGGCACCTGCGTGAAACAGAGGAGAACAACCTCAAGCAAGCCCCAGCCCTGATTGTGGGTACTCCCGGAAGGCTGGCGGATCATATCAGGCGGGGAAATATCACTACCACCCATATTGAAACACTGGTGCTGGATGAGTTTGACAAATCCCTGGAACAGGGCTTTGAAGCAGAGATGTCATTCATTATACAATCGCTGCCCAACCTGAAAAAAAGAATGCTCACCTCTGCCACTGACGCAGTTGAAATACCGGCCTTCGTAGGGTTGAAAAATCCTGTTGAAATCAATTTTTTAACAGGGGAGAAGTCTCCGGCCCTTGCCGTTCAAATGGTCAGGAGCGCCGATGCCGACAAATTCAGCACATTGTTCAGCCTCATTTGCACATTGGGTAACCGTTCCACCATCATTTTTTGCAACCAAAGGGAAATTGTAGAGCAAGTGAGTAATTTTCTGAAAGACAAAAGCATTGTCAATGTATTTTATCACGGAGCCATGGAGCAACAGGAACGCGATGTTGCCCTCTGCAAATTCCGCAATGGCAGCTCCAATGTATTGGTGACTACAGATCTTGCTGCAAGAGGGTTGGACATTCCCAATATCCGTTATATCGTTCATTACCAGCTTCCCACTTCACAGGAATCTTTTATCCACCGCAATGGACGAACAGCAAGGATGGAGGCCAGTGGAACAGCGATTTTGTTGCTTTCACCGCAGGAAACAGTCCCTGGATATATCGATCCTGAACCAATTGAAATTGAATTGAATGCAGATGCTGGATTGCCCGCAAAGCCAGATTGGTCAACCTTTTATATCAGTGTTGGCAAAAAGGATAAGGTAAATAAGATTGATATTGTGGGATTTCTTACCAACAAGGGAAGGCTGAAAAAAGAAGAAATAGGGTTGATAGAAGTGAAGGATTTCTTTTCTTTTGTTGCCATTCGTAAATCAAAGGCAGGTCCTACACTCCAGTTGATCAAAGAAGAAAGAATCAAAAACAAGAAGGTGAAAATTGAAGTGGCCAAGTAAAGAAAAACCCCTGAATCATTGATGATCAGGGGTTTTGTGCCCAGAACAGGAATCGAACCTGCACTACCTTACGATAACCAGATTTTGAGTCTAGCGCGTCTACCAATTCCGCCATCTGGGCGAAGAGTGGGATGCAAATTTATCGCAACTTCTCCGTTTTAACAATAGTTATTCGAAGAAATATCATTTTCTGTCAGGAAATGGGGTAATTTTATGTGTTCAATCGGGGCTGACCGGTATTGACAGCGTAGATCTTTGAATGTAAGCATGCAGTGCATTGCGAATATTAGCACTTTAATCTGAATTCGAAACCAATAAAAGGCGAGAACACTCACGCCATGGCTGCCTAATCAGAGATTAGCGCACCCATTATAGCCGGCAGACGGGTTTGCCTTTACCAAGTCGCCCTGCTGAATCAAAAAAAACAAGGCTGCCTCAACCATAGGCTGTGCTGGTTGACTAAGACCATTCAGCTACGGAAACAGTTGGTTCGTTTGGCTCCTGCCGTTTCCTGACAATCAATTCCAAAATAAGCATGTAGAAAGCATTCGGCGAATATGTTTGGACGTGGGTTCGAATCCCACCAGCTCCACAAATTGTCCTTTTTGCAAAAAATAAAGCATGATCGCGGTTCAAATCCGGGTTCGTGCTTTATTTTTATCCAATACTACATTGGCAGGATGCTTGGAGTTTGGATGCTTTTAAAGCGCATACATGAAGTTGAATAAATTTATTTCCCATGATCAGTAAACGTTCATTTTTTTCTCGCGTAAATCCTGCCAAGTATTTGTTGTCTATCTGTTTTATTCTTCTGTTGCAACAAGCCATCGGCCAATCAAATCAAGCTTTTGATCTGGTGGTTTACGGAGCCACATCTGCAGGAATTTCTGCTGCGATACAGGGCTCCAGGATGGGGAAAAAAGTAGTTTTAATTGAACCCAGTGATCGCATCGGAGGATTAACCTCCGGAGGGTTGGGTCAAACAGATATTGGCAATAAGCAAGCCATCGGGGGATTGTCCAGAGAATTTTATCAAAATATCAAGCAGTATTATCAGCAGTCCGAAAATTGGATTTGGCAAAAAAGAGAAACATACCGGGATGGCGGACAAACCCAGACTTCAGGCAATGAAGATGCGATGTGGACTTTTGAACCTTCAGCAGCTTTAAAGGTTTTCAAGGCAATGTTAGGCAAAGAGAAAAACATTACCCTGGTTTATCAGCAACAATTGAACCGTAAAAATGGGGTCATTAAGTTCAAGGAATCAATCAAATCCATTCAGATGGAAACTGGGGAAGTTTACAGTGGGAAGATGTTCATTGACTGTACATATGAAGGAGATTTGATGGCTGCTGCAGGGGTAAGTTATACCGTGGGCCGAGAATCAAACAGTCAATATGGGGAATCCTTGAATGGTGTTCAGGCCAACAAAGTGGGTTTGTCATTGCGTAAAACCGTTTCGTTGAATGGATATTACCACAATTTCATCGAAAGTGTAGATCCTTATATTTTTAAAGGGAATCCCCAAAGTGGCTTGTTGCCCTTCGTCAATAAAGATAAACCTGGCATTGATGGTATGGCTGATCATAAAATACAGGCATACTGCTACCGGATGACATTGACTGATCATCCTGAAAACAGAACTCCATTTCTGAAGCCAGAAGGTTACAATGATATGGATTATGAATTGCTTTTCAGAAATTATGAGGCAGCTGATGGTTTGGTAAACAAGATGTACACTTATGGTGACCCGTTGGTGCCATGGATCAATTCAGATATGCCCAACAGGAAAACTGATACCAACAATCAAAAGGGATTTTCAACAGATTTTATAGGACAAAATTATGCTTATCCAGAGGCAAGTTATCAAGAGCGATTAAACATTGCCGATCGCCATAAAAAATACCAGCAGGGCTTGATGTGGTCATTGGCCTATCACCCTCGTGTTCCAAAAGAAGTAAGGGATGTGGTGTCAAAATGGGGAATGTGCAAAGACGAATTTGAAAATGGTGATGGTTGGTCTGGCCAGTTGTATATACGGGAAGCAAGGCGCATGATCAGTGATTATGTAATGAGCCAAAAGAATTGTGAACAGTTTGAGGTTGTTCAGGATCCTGTGGGCATGGGTGCCTATGGTATGGATTCTCACAATGTTCAACGATATGTAGACCTGAATGGGTTTGTAAAGAATGAAGGCAATGTAGAAGCCCATGTTTCCAGTCCTTTCCCTATCAGCTATAAATCAATTGTTCCAAAAAAAACAGAAGCAACCAATTTGTTTGTTCCCGTTTGTTTGTCTGCATCTCATATCGCTTTTGGCTCTATACGGATGGAACCCGTATTTATGGTTTTGGGTCAATCTGCTGCAATTGCTGCTTGTATGGCGATGGATAAAAATTATCATGCACAGGAGCTGCCTTACCAGGAGTTGAAAGAGATGCTCATCAAGTATGTACAAGTGTTGGAGTAGGTTCTATTTGTATAATTAATTTCAACATAATTGCTATTCGCTGAAGAAATAGTCATGGTAAGCGGATGCTAACCCTTTCTCATCAATCGAAAGGTTTTGTATCTTGTTCTCAATAAAAGTGTGTTGAAATGGATGTGAAAAGCTTTTTTGTTGAATATTTCGGGTACGTTCCCCAAATAATGGCCAAATCTCCCGGCAGGATCAATTTGATTGGAGAGCATACGGATTATAACCTTGGATTTGTATTGCCTGCAGCCATTGATAAGGCTGCTTATGTTGCCGTTGCCAGGAGAGAAGATCAATTGATCAGGTTATTTGCTAAAGATCTCGGAGAAGAATACCAGGTAGACCTCAATCTGCTGCCGACCATCCCAGGACATTGGTCTGCATACATACTTGGGGTAGTTGATCAAATGCGCAAGATGGGCAAACTGAACTCTGGCTTTGATTTGGTGCTCACCTGCGATGTACCTACCGGTGCTGGCATGTCATCTTCTGCTGCAGTGGAATGCGCCACTGCATTTGCCCTCAATGCATTGTTTGATTTGCAATTGGAAAGGTTGGACCTGGTAAGAATGGCCCAAAAAGCGGAGAATGAATTTGTTGGTGTGAAGTGTGGCATCATGGATATGTTCGCCAGTGTAATGGGCAAGGATGCACAGGTGATACAATTGGATTGTCGTGATCTTTCCTATCAATTTTTCCCCTTGAACCTTGGTGGTTACAAGATCGTTTTGTTTGATACAGGCGTAAAGCATTCGCTGGCAGGAGGAGAATACAATTTGAGAAGGCAACAGTGTGAACAAGGTGTTGCTGTGCTCAAAGAAAGGTTTCCTGAAGTGAACAGCCTCAGGGACGCAAATCTTCCCATGCTTGATGAACAGTTCAGGTCTGCCGTTTCATCAACCGTTTACAACAGGTGTTTGTATGTGATTGAAGAAAATATTCGTTTGGAACAAGGATGTGCTTTGTTGCTTCAAAACAACATCAAAGGATTTGGTGATAAAATGTATGGTTCGCATAAGGGGCTGAGTGAATTGTATGAAGTCAGTTGCAAGGAGCTGGACTTTTTGGTTGACTTATCCAAACAGGAAGATGCCATTGCTGGTGCCAGAATGATGGGCGGCGGGTTTGGTGGATGCACGATCAACCTGATTGAATCATCTGCTATCGAATCAATACATGAAAAGTTCAGCAAACAATACCAATCTGCCATGGGAAGGGAACTGGCAATGTATGTCATGGTTCCTTCTGAGGGATCTCAACTGATAAAATTTGATTAAATGAAATTTTCTCAATCATTACCCTGGGTTATCTGCATTTCAATGGCATTGTTGGCCAACCATACTCCATTCGCCCAAACGCTTTATGTAGCTGTTAACGGCAATGATCAATATCCTGGAACAAAGGCCAAGCCAATTGCTTCTTTTTCAAGAGCGCAAGAACTTGTCAGGAAATCTGGTGATAAAAATGCCAAAGTAATTTTTCTGCCAGGAACCTACTATCTACCCGAGACAGTACGCTTTACAGATAAAGACAGCAAGGCATCGGTTGTTTATATGGCAGAAAAGGAGGGATCTGTTGTTGTCAGTGGAGGAAAGAAACTCCAATTGCAATGGAAGCGTACTTCCCAAGGGTATTACACTGCCTCAATCCCTTCGGGCAATATCATCGATCAGTTGTACATCAATGGTGTCAGGCAACGCATGGCCCGTTTCCCCAATGCAGTTGAGGGTAAAAATGTTTTTGATACCTGGGACCTTAGCCATGGCATGAAATCAGATTCAGCGCGCGATGCACTCAATCCACAAAGGGTTGCACAATGGAAAGATCCTACAGGTGGTTATGTGCATGCCATGCATACGGCCCTCTGGGGAGATATGCATTGGCTCATCACGGGCAAAAAAGAGAACGGAGAACTCAAGGAAGAGGGTGGTTGGCAGAACAATCGTCCTTCCCCCAAGCACCCTGCTTACCGCATGGTTGAGAATATTTTTGAAGAACTGGATGTACCTGGAGAATGGTTCTATGATGCAAAAACATCGCTTCTGTATTACATCCCCGAGCAAGGCCTTGACCTGAGCAAGGCATCAGTTGAAATTGTACGCCTCAAACACCTGATAGAATTTAATGGTACAAAAGCTTCACCTGTTCAAAACATTGTCTTAAAGGGATTTGTTTTTAAACATACTGCGAGAACCTTCATGGAAAACAAGGAGCCTTTGCTTCGTTCGGATTGGACGGTTTACAGGGGAGGATCAGTTGTTTTCAATGGTGCAGAAAATTGCACAATATCGGACTGTGAATTTGATCAGGTGGGCGGCAACGCAGTATTCATCAACAACTACAACAGAAAAATTTCCATCACAGGATGCTATATCCATCATGCTGGTGCCAATGGTATTGCATTTGTAGGAGATCCTAATGCTGTGAGGAGTCCGCTGTTCCGTTATGCTAAACAAGATTTCAAAAATATTGACAGAACCCCTGGCCCTAAAACAGATAACTATCCTTCCGATTGTCGGGTTGAAAATTGCCTCATCACCATGACAGGAAGGGATGAGAAGCAAACTTCTCCCGTGCATATTTCTATGTCACACAAAATTACCGTCAGCCATTGCTCGATTTATGATGTGCCGAGGGCCGGCATCAATATCAATGAAGGAACTTTTGGTGGTCATATTATTGAAAACAACGATGTCTTCAATACAGTGCTCGAAACCGGAGACCATGGCAGCTTCAACTCATGGGGAAGAGACCGGTACTGGACACCAGAGATCAATGAATCTGTTCCAGAAGTCAATAAAGACAAGCAGTTCCCATTTATTGATATGCTCGGGCCCAACATCATCCGCAACAACCGCATGCGATGTGACCATGGCTGGGACATCGATCTGGATGATGGATCATCCTGGTACCGCATCTATAACAACCTGTTGTTGAATGGTGGTCTTAAAATGAGGGAGGGATTTGACCGGATTGCAACCAACAATATCATCATCAACAGTGGGCTTCATCCACATGTTTGGTATCCTCAAAGCGGTGATGTATTCACACAGAATATCGTCTTCAAGGCATACAGTCCTGCACTGATGAACAAGGGGATACCTAAGGATGGAAACTGGGGTAAAATATTGGATTCCAATTTTTATGTTGCAAGTATAGACGCTCTTAAGAAATACATTGTGAATGGTTGTGATTCCAATTCAATTGCAGGCAATGCAGGGTTTATCAATCCAGCCCTTGGAAATTATGGTTTGAACAAGGCATCAAAAGCCCTTTCGGTAGGATTCATCCCATTTCGCATGGATGATTTTGGTGTTCAAAAAGCATCTCTCAAGGCGATTGCCAAATCACCTGTTTTTCCCCAGGTCAATTCGATTGCAGGGGATGATAAAATGATCAATGGTCGGAAATACGCTGTTTGGGAAAGCACGAAATTATGGTCACCCAGGGGAGAGGAGTTTTCGGCCTTTGGCATTGATTTTTCCAGCACGGGAATTGCCCTTGATGGAGTTGTCGACAATTCAATTCTATACATCATGGGTTTTAGGAATGGAGACCTGATCCAATCAGTGAACAATGTAATCATCAAAACCCTCGCTGATTTTAAAGGATACCTGATCAACAACAGAAACCGCGGAGATCATCAATTTGAAATCATCAGAAACCAAAAACCATTAACGCATGCTGTGCTGAAAACCTTGCCCGATCTGTTCAACTGATTGAAATGAGCATTACGAAAACGTTTTCGTACAAAAAATCCTCAGATTAAACGTTTTAGTAAAATGATTTTATAAATTTATTAACTGTTTTTCTTAAGTATAGAAAACGATTTAAACGCTTATTCACTAAAACTGCCATTATGAGAAAAGGACTTTTATTAGTCACATTCCTTGCATTAATCACTACCATTGCTTTTGCTCAAACGCGTAAGATCAGTGGAACGGTAACTGGAGAAAACGGTACCGTTGTTGCAGGGGCCAGCGTTACCCTTAAAGGGACATCGAAAGGTACCACAACCAGTAGTACAGGTAAATTTTCGATTGAAGTTCCAACCACTGGAAAGCGTATCCTTGTAGTTAATTCAATAGGATACGGATCCCAGGAGATTTCCATTGCAAATCAATCAGACATTACTGTAAAGTTGGTTACTGATACCAAGCTGCTCGAAGATGTTGTTGTAGTGGGTTATGGTGCCGTTAAAAAGAAGGACCTTACCGGAGCGGTTGGTTCTGTAAAAGCAGTGGAAATTGTCAGGGGTAATCCTGCCAATGCAACACAGGCCTTACAAGGTCAGGTGCCGGGTGTTTTGGTTACCAAAATGAGCAACAAGCCAGGGCAACTTTGGCAAATTGCGATTCGTGGTGAAAATACCATCACTCCCAATCCCAATGCTGATGGTGCTGTCAACCTCACCTTTACATCAAGTACACAGCAATTCCAGGGAACTGAACCATTGGTAGTTATTGATGGAATCATCGGTGGTAAACTGCAAGATATCAACCCAGCTGACATTGAGTCGATGGATATCCTCAAGGATGCCTCTTCAACTGCCATCTACGGTTCAAGGGGTGCCAATGGAGTAATTATCATCAGCTCCAAGCGTGGATTGTCTGGAAAGCCAAGGGTTACCCTCGATAGCTATTTTGGACAAAGGACTCCTGCTCATCTTCCACAAATGGAAAATGCACAGGAGTTTTACAAGTCCACCATTACTGATGCCCAACTGAATGGATCAACCATCACTGAAGCTTCTGCCTTCAATGTGAATGAATTGGCGATCATCAACAGTGGTAAGACAGTTGATTTGGCCAGGTTGGTTGCTGGTCCTGGAATGAATGCAGGATCTACCTTGTCTATTTCTGGTGGAAATGGTGCAACTACTTACCGTATTTCTGGTGGATACATTCAGGAAGATGGTATGGTTCCTTTGACCTATTACAAGAAGTACAACATGAATACTGCTGTAGATTCTAAAATTACACGGTATCTAAAAGTTGGTTTTTCACTGTATCAGAATTATTCATCCAATCCCACTGGTTCTTTTGAAGTGCCAAGAACCGTATACCGTGAAAGACCGACCTCAATAATTTATTACAAAGACCTTGTAGATGCAGCCATCGGTGGAGATGCCGCTTTGGGCGCAATAAATGGATATGCCGTAAGGATGGGTAGAAACACTGCAGTTAACCCTTTGCTTGAAGCCAGCAGCAGGGACAACTATACTTGGACCCGCAATGTGAACAGCCAGATGGGTAACGCTTATGCCGAAATCAATCTCATGGAAGGCTTGGTGTTTAAATCTTCACTTTCTCTTGCTTATCAACTTGCTAAGCAAGATGAGTATAGGGGTAAATATTCAAAGGCCATCAACGTTACTGGTGCTACAAGGGCTTCTGTAGAAAATGATTTCCTGAGCTCATATACATTTGACAACCAGTTGACCTATAATTACCAGAAAGGCAAAAGCAAGTTGAATGTTACCGCACTCCAAAGTGCGTACAAGAATACCAATGAGTTCAACTATATTTCTGTCGTTGGTCTTCCATATGTTTCTTATTGGTATAACCTGGCCAGTACATCAGGTACGCCTGTCATTGGAAGTGGTTTTAACCAAAAAACACTTTCCTCATACATGGGAAGAATCAATTACACATTCAACGAAAAATACCTGCTCACATTCACTGGTCGTTCTGACGGTGCATCCCAGTTGGCTCCAGGAAACAAGTGGGCATTCTTCCCATCGGGAGCCTTCGCATGGCGCCTGGGTGATGAAAAATTCTTCAAGAAAATGAAGTCTATTTCTGACCTGAAACTCCGTGTAAGCTATGGCCAGGTGGGTAACTCTGTTGTTTCGCCATATTCAACTTCTGCAACACTTACAGCTGCCAGTAACTATTCGTTCGGGCAAGCAGCCGGTATTGGTTTTGGTCCCAATAATCTTGCAAACCAAGACCTTGGGTGGGAGAGAAGCCAGGAGCTGAATCTTGGTTTGAACATTGGGTTGTTCAACAACAGGATCACTGCAGTTGCTGAGGTATATGACCGTACAACCAAAGACCTGATCATGAGGCAATCTATTCCTACTACCAATGGCTTCAGTTCAGTCATTTCTAACGTGGGTAGGGTGTCGAACAAGGGTATAGAGTTGTTGTTGAACACTGTCAATATTCAGACAAAAGATTTTCAGTGGACAAGCTCACTCAACTTTACCAAGAACATAAACAAGCTTGAGGAATTGGCCAACGGCGCCAAGTTTGGCTACAGTGGAAGCAATACCAGTCCTGAATCTATTCTTGCCGTAGGATATCCATTGAAGAGTTTCATGTATTTTCAGGCCGATGGCATTTGGCAGTTGAAAGACAGTGTATTGGCCAAATCTTATGGAGCTGTTCCCGGTTCTGTGCGCATTGTTGACCAAAACAAAGATGGTAAGATCGGTGCAGGTGTACTTGGTCAGGACGACAGGGTTATCCTGGGATCACAATTGCCCAATTTCACCCTTGGTTTCACCAACAGGGTCAGCTATAAAAACTTTGATCTGGCTGTAATGATGTACTATAGAAACGGTACCATGTTCAAGAATGGTTTCATGAGCAGCTATGTATCAGATGCTGGTGGTGGTGCCCGTCTTAAATTGAATTACTGGACCAGGAGCAACCCATCCAATGAAATGTGGGGTATGGGTGTTGCCAAGAGTTTTTCTGACGCACTTTATTATGAAGACGCAAGTTTCTTGAGGATTGCAGACATCACTGTAGGATATAATCTTTCAAGAGAAAAGTTGCAAAAAATGGGTGTTGACAGGTTGAGGCTGTATGCCCAGATCATCAACCCTGCTTATTTTACCAAATTCCATGGTGGAGATCCTGAATACAATGGTGCTGCTTATCAGGATGATTTCCCATCTCTCACTTGCAATTTTGGTTTAAACGTAAGTTTCTAAATTAAGGTCCAACATTAAAACATTGAATCATGAAAATATTTAACAATTTTTCCAAAGTCTCCATTTGTTTTTTGGTGGCAGGAATCTCATTCATGGGATGCAAGAAATCATTTCTTGATGAATACAATCCAGCCAGCAGAACAACCGATAACATGTACAAAGATCCTGCCGGATATGATGGCCTGGTAAACTCTTGCTATCCTTTGTTGAGGAACATTACCCAATCAAGAAACCTCACGGTAAAAGGTACTGATATGATGTGTGCCGGTGGATGGAGTGGCATTTTCTTCAACCAAGCCAACCAAATAGGCAATGAATTGGATCAATATGATATCAGGCTGAATTCCACCACTGGTGCATTGCAGGGATATTGGGATGATTTGTACAAAGAAATCAACCGGTGTAACGCAGCTATAGACAGGGCCGATGGAGTAGTGGGTTTGGATCCTGCCAAAAAAGTTATTCGTGTTGGAGAAGCAAAGTTTTTAAGAGCCTTGAGTTATTTCTGGTTGGTACAACAATGGGGTGATGTTCCTATGCCTTTGAAAGAATCCCTTTCTGGTAAATTAGAGGCTCCTAAATCTGCTTCAAAAGACATTTATACCCAGATCATTGCAGATTTGAACAGTGCAATTACAGGATTGCCGGTTTCTCAAACCGATCAGGGCCGTGCTACACAGGGAGCTGCCAAGTTCCTTCTAGCGAAAGTTTATCTGACCAGGGGATGGAATTACAATAATGCACTTGGCGGATCTTCTGCAGACTTCACAAGCGCTTTGGCGCTTTCTGACGAGCTGATTGCTTCCGGGCTTTATCCTTTGGAGGCCAACTGGAATAACCTTTGGCCTACGCACGATAAAAAAGTAACCAATGCACA
>CAILKQ010000037.1 GCA_903834825.1 uncultured bacterium
AATCACATGGTTGTTTGGTTCTGCACCAAATATATCTTCCGGCAGATCCACTGTCCTGCCGGTCTTGCTTCCTGATATTGATAATACGTCTACTTGCATGATCGCTGCGTTGAATTAGTTCTGAATATAAACGATGGAGCCATTGTGTCCTGGTATTGAACCGCTGATAAGAACATAGTTCTTTTCAGCAAAGATCTTTACGACCTTCAAACCCTTAACCTTAACACGATCGCCACCCATGCGGCCGGCCATGCGCATTCCCTTGAATACCCTTGATGCATCGGAGGAGTTACCGATGGAACCAGGAGCACGTTGACGGTCATGCTGACCATGGGATTGTTGACCAACACCACTGAAACCATGGCGTTTTACAACACCCTGAAAACCTTTACCCTTGGTAGTACCAACCACATCAACCTTTTCGCCTTCTGCGAAAATTTCACATGTGATGGATTCACCGAGGGCTTTTTCAAGACTGTAATCCCTGAATTCTTTTACAAAACTTTTTGGAGTGGAAGAGGCCTTGGCAAAATGGCCCTTTTCTGAAGCGATAGCTCTTTTTTCGGATTTTTCACCGTAAGAAAGCTGAAGGGCGGTATACCCGTCGTTGTCCTTTGACTTGATTTGTGTCACAACACATGGACCAGCTTCGATGACGGTGCAGGAGATCTGCTTGCCGTCGGGACCGAAGATGCTGGTCATCCCGATTTTTTTTCCGATAATTCCTTTCATTGTACTTTGTTTATAGCCTTTTCGGTTAAATGGACAGTGAGGGGTTACCTCGCTTCAATCCCAGTTTGCCATCGACCTTTTCCTTTTTCCTAAATTTTCAGGAGGGAAGTACCGACAGTAAACAAACCTCGAAGGGCCTGTTTATATTTCAACTCTTTTTAGAGAGACAAAATTAATTTTCAGCGCTCCTTTTTCTCATGCCAACGGCAATCAATTGGGAGATGAATAATAAAGAACTGCGGTGCCGCTTTTAGGAGCACCTGGCCTCATCAGGCCTTGATTTCTACATCTACACCACTTGGGAGATCGAGCTTGCTCAATGCATCCACTGTACGTGAAGATGAAGTGTAAATGTCAAGCAAACGCTTGTGCGTGCAGAGTTGAAACTGCTCACGCGCTTTCTTGTTAACGTGTGGCGATTTCAATACAGTGAAAATCATCTTTTTTGTAGGCAAAGGAATTGGACCAGTAATTACTGCTCCAGTGCTGCGTACGGTTTTCACGATTTTCTCCGCTGATTTGTCAACCAGATTATGGTCGTATGACTGTAATTTTATTCTGATTCGCTGTGACATAGTTAAATGACCATTTTTTAAATGGGATGCAAAAGTATGGATTTGTTTTAAACTTACAAAACAAAATGGCTGATTTTTCCTCGGAATTGTACCAATTTTTAAAAATAAAAAGGCCCCGGAACAAACCGGGGCCTAATAGTATGGAAATCAACTGTTTGCAGTTAATCCTTTGATTTACCCTTAACCCTTGCTATCACCTCTTCAGCAATATTGTTGGGTGCTGGACTATAATGAGAAAATTCCATGGTAGAGGATGCACGACCTGAGGAAAGCGAACGGAGCTGGGTTACATATCCGAACATTTCGCTCAACGGAACCTTGGCCTTGATAACCTGTGCTCCTGCCCTGCTATCCATTCCTTCAAGCATTCCTCTTCTCCTGTTCAAATCACCGGTTACATCACCCATGTATAGTTCAGGTGTGATGACCTCAATCTTCATGATGGGCTCCAATAAAACCGGCTTGGCCTTGCGGGCTGCTTCTCGGAAACCACCCTTGGCACAAAGTTCGAAAGACATTGAATCAGAGTCAACCTGGTGGAAACTGCCATCAAAGATCCTCACCTTCATGCTCACTACAGGGTAGTTGGCAAGTACACCAGTGGTCATTGATTGCTCAAAACCTTTCTGGATGGCAGGAATAAACTCTCTTGGAATAGATCCTCCAAAGATATCATTGACAAATTGCATTGATTTTCCTGGATTTTCAGTCAACCATTCTGCATCTGCAGGACCAAATTCGAATACGATATCAGCGAACTTACCACGTCCACCTGTTTGCTTTTTCAGGGTTTCACGGTGTTGTATTGTTGCATGGAAGGCTTCCTTGTAGGCCACCTGAGGCGCACCTTGGTTAACCTCTACCTTGAATTCCCTGCGCATCCGGTCAACAATGATCTCAAGGTGCAGCTCACCCATACCACTGAGGATGGTTTGTCCAGTTTCCTCATCAGTTCTTACACGCAAAGTAGGATCTTCCTCAACGAGCTTGCCAATAGCCATACCCATTCTATCAACATCCGCCTGTGCCTTAGGCTCAACAGCTACAGAGATAACCGGCTCTGGAATGAACATGTTCTCCAAAACGATTGGATGATCTTCGTCACACAGGGTATCACCCGTTTTGATTTCTTTGAAACCTACGGCTGCGCCAATATCTCCTGCTTCAATGGAGTCAATCGGATTTTGCTTGTTGGCAAACATTTTCATGATACGGCTGATACGCTCTTTCTTACCACTTCTCACATTCAGCACATAAGAACCAGCATCAAGATGGCCTGCATATACCCTGAAGAAGGCCAGCCTTCCCACAAATGGATCGGTCATGATTTTGAATGCAAGGGCTGTAAATGGCTCAGATGCATTAGGCTGGCGGCGGACAATTTCTCCGTTTTCAGGGTTGATACCTTCAACAGCATCAATGTCTATAGGTGAAGGAAGGTAGCGGCAAACTGCATCAAGAGCGGTTTGTACCCCTTTGTTTTTGAAAGATGAACCGCACATCATGGGAACAATACTGAGGTCAATGGTTGCCTTACGGATGGCTTCGTGCACTTCATCTTCTGAGATGGTAGTTGGATCATCAAAGAATTTTTCCAATAATTTATCATCATACTCAGCAACAGCTTCAATGAGGTTCTGCCTCCATTCATTGGCTTCTTCAACCATGTCAGCAGGAACAGGAATCTCGTCAAATGTCATCCCTTCAGTTTCCATGTGCCAAATGATACCCTTCATCTTGATCAAGTCTACCACACCGGTAAAATCGTCCTCAGCACCAATAGGAAGCTGCAAAGGCACAGCTTTTGCGCCCAGCATTTCTTTTACCTGGCGAACCACCATGAGGAAGTCTGCCCCACTGCGGTCCATTTTGTTGACAAACCCAATACGGGGAACCTTGTAGCGATTGGCCTGGCGCCATACTGTTTCTGATTGCGGTTCAACACCATCCACTGCAGAAAACAGCGCAATCAAACCATCCAACACGCGCATAGAACGTTCTACCTCAACGGTAAAGTCAACGTGGCCTGGAGTATCGATAATGTTGAAATAATACTTTTGTGTGTCAGGCGTTACCTTTCCCAAAACTGTTGGGAAGGTCCACTGACAGCTAACTGCTGCAGAAGTAATGGTGATACCACGTTCTTTTTCCTGCTCCATCCAGTCGGTGGTGGCAGCACCATCGTGCACTTCACCAATCTTGTGGATCATCCCTGTGTAGCGCAGGATACGCTCTGTTGTTGTGGTTTTACCTGCATCAATGTGAGCAGCAATTCCGAAATTCCGTTGAAATTTTAAGTCTGCCATGACTGTACTTATTGTTTAAAAAGTTTTGTTTTTAGGCAATCGATTGCTTCCCATAAAGGAAACCTGCTTTTGCGGGTGCAAAGTTAGGAAATGCAGTGCATAAACCGAAATAAAAAAGGGCCGCCTACAGGCAGCCCTTTGTATTGGAATTAAGTTGAGATTAGATGCGGAAGTGTGCGAAGGCCTTGTTTGCCTCAGCCATACGGTGTGTATCTTCTTTCTTTTTGAAAGCTCCACCTTCGCCCTTGCTTGCTGCAACGATTTCATTGGCAAGTTTATCTGCCATGCTACGACCATTGCGTTCCCTTGCGAAACGAACCATCCATTTGATGCTGAGGGAAATTTTCCTGTCAGCACGCACTTCAGACGGAATCTGGAAAGTAGCACCACCAATGCGGCGGCTTCTCACTTCTACTGCAGGGGTAACATTGCTCAATGCTTTCCTCCATACCTCGTATCCATCTTCACTGGTCATTTTGGCAACCTTATCAATGGCATCATAGAAAATGATCAATGAAGCATCTTTCTTTCCCTGCCACATGACATTGTTGATAAAACGCGTCACCAACGTGTCATTGAACTTAGGATCTGGTGCAAGGGGTAATTTTTTGGCTCTGGACTTCCTCATCTATAT
>CAILKQ010000038.1 GCA_903834825.1 uncultured bacterium
GCCATTTACCCTTCAATCCGAGCTTTGCAAACATAACATTGAAGTTCTTGGGCTTCTCTGTTCCCCAACGGAAAAAAGATTGGGGAAGTTTACCATAATCATCTGTGTTGAAAAATCCAACAGCATACGATCCGTCTTGCATGGGTTTCAACCAGGTTTGAACACCGCCTTCATCTGCCATCAACCTGGCGGATTTGCCCAAGGGGTCCTGATCAACGTCAATCACTTCATCATTGGTCAACAAGTTCAATGTAAAGGCGTCAAGCTGTTCAATGGGGCAGCCAATCAGCAAGGGTGCAGACAACAATGCAAATAAACTGATATGACTGTATTGCTCATCTGGCGTGAGTCTTGTTGGGTGCATCTCAGTTCCTGTGGTAACATTTCCAAGAATCATCATGTCGGGATCATTCCAATGTCCTGGACCGCCATAAGGACCCCATTTATCAAGGGTAAAGGTGCAGCGGTACAATCCATGCCAGCTGTCGCGAATATCGGGCCCGGTCCTGTACATGTTGGAAATCCTGACCCAGTCTTTTACATCATTGAATGGAGCAGAATTGGACAAACTGTAAATGATATCACGACCTGATTTTTTTAATGCGATAGACATCCTTTCAGCAGATGGTACTTCAAGCCTCCAGTCATATTTCAGAAAATCTACACCCCAATCTGCCATTTGCAGGGCATCTTCTTTTTCAAAGCGGTATTTTCCAATATACCGAAAGGACCGTTTGTTGTTTTTCACAGAATCTGGAAAGGCTCCACTTTCAATGTTGGATGAACCGCCGATATAGCCAGCATAGCTGGTGATCCAGGGGGTTGAGTATACTCCGAGTTTCAACCCCATTCCATGTATTTCATCAATCATGTCCTTGAAATTGGGGAACTTTTCATTGGCTTGCATGGCATTGTATTTTCCCGCCCTGTTTCCTTGCCAGGCATCATCGATGTTTACGTAATTCCATCCATGGTCTTTCAATCCCATGTTCACCATGGCTTTGGCAGAGGCAATTACCTTACCGCCATCAATCTGCCGCGCCCAGGAATTCCAGCCATTCCATCCCATGGGCGGAGTCAAGGATATGGTATCTCCGACTTTTATGAGCAATGATTTTTTGGATTTCCCCAATTTATTTTGTGCTTTTAAAACAACATCATGATTGCCTTTCTCCATCAATTTTCCTGTGATGATACCTGTTTTTGGATCCAGGGTCAACCCCTTGGGCAAACGATCTGCAGAGAATTGTATTGGTTTTTCACCTGTCGCAACGATGGTGAATAAAAATGGATTTCCGGGTGTTACGCCAAAAACGGGTGCTGTGTTGATTCTCGGCGTTGTTGCAGGTGCTGGTGTCAGGATGTATTTTTCACCATCATTGGGTGTATTCAAGGGCTTGCTATCTCCTATCATGGTAATCTGTGCATCAGCAAAGTTTGAATATACTTTGGTATACCCCTGGTCACTCACCTTCACCAGCAATCCCATGCGTTGAACGCCCCTGAGATCGACCGTAAATGATTTTGCTTTGTCGCCATATTTCATGTCTCCACTGGCAAACAACACTTTTCCATCTGCCACCACATAAAATTGGTGTGGCAGAAATTGATTTCCCTGATCATCCACACCCACTGCAGCTGAAAATTCAGTGGCATTTCCTTTCAGATAAAATGATAGGATGCTGGTTGCCTGCACACCAATGCCGCGTTTGAAAACTCTACCAGCAATCCGGATGCTGTCACCACCCCCATTCATTTTTGCATTGACACCAGGAATCCCCTCTGAATAAGTCTGAATCACAAGATCGTCCAACCAAAGCTTATTGGTTTGTTGGGCTTGAGCAAATGATATGATAAAAAACAAGAAAACCGGAATTAATAACCCTTTAAACATATTTTTCATTTCTACTTGGTTGCGTTTATACTGCTTAATCCTGTGAATCATCATCATCTGCCTTCTTGGGATCTATTGTAGCAAGGTCATGCAATTCTCCGGGATCTTCTTTCAAGTTATACAATTCAATTGTTTTTAATACTGTCAATGTGTTGATTCATCAGCATCAATTGTTGTTTTTGGGATTCATTTTTTCCCAATCCTTGTATTGTTTTTTCAATGCATCAACCACATCAGGATACTTTACCGCAAGATTGGTGGATTCTCCGGGATCTGCATCCAAATCAACCAAGAACAAAGTATCGGCTTCACTCAATACGCCCTTGTTGCTTGTGTCTACTGGGTTTCCCAATAATTTCCATTTGCCTTTTCTGGCCACCCACATTTTTTTAAACGCCCAACAATAGCCTTGATCATGCGCTGTTGGCGCAGTTGCATTGTTGATGACATTCAACAAGCTTTTCCCATCCAAATCCATCCGATCTAATTTGATGTTACAATAGGCAGCCAAGGTTGGGAACCAATCTGTGTTAACCGCAAACTGATCTCTTACTTGTCCGGCAGGTACTTTCCCTGGCCAACTGATGATGGCAGGCACTTTAATTCCCCCTTCAAACAAT
The DNA here is from genome assembly GCA_903834825.1 of uncultured bacterium. Classification (GTDB taxonomy): domain Bacteria; phylum Bacteroidota; class Bacteroidia; order Chitinophagales; family Chitinophagaceae; genus Pollutibacter. The sequence continues at coordinate 2,515 of CAILKQ010000038.1, forward strand.
GAGGCCTTTGCGCCCCTCAGGTTTCCTGCATTGCCACCGCCAAAATGCGCCCTCTCTTCTGTAGAATATCCATTGTCTGATTGAAAAATGATGATGGTATTTTTTGTCAGTCCCAAATCTGCAACCTGTTTCAGCAATTGTCCGATTTTATCATCCAACGTAGACATAAAAGCCGCGAATAAATTGCGGGGATATGCCAATCCTTTTTTATTGTAATATTCCAACCATTTTGGATCGCCTTGATAAGGATAATGCGGCAGGTTGATGGCAAAATACATGAAAAAGGGTTTCTTCTTGGATGCTGTCATGAATTGGGAAGACTCCTTCAACATGAGGTCTGGGAAAAATTGACCAGGATAATACACCTCCTTACCGTTGCGGTAGAGATCGTGCTTGTTGGGGCCATTCCAATAAAAAAAATGAGAGTAATTGTCAATGCAGCCTGCCATATGACCAAATGAAAGATCAAAACCCTGTGCATTGGGAGCCATCTCCGGCTTATAACCCAAATGCCATTTGCCAATATGCGCCGTTGCATATCCTGCATTCTTGAACATCTCAGCCATGGTAAACCTGTCGGAAGGCATGCCCACTGCATCATTCAGCTCAGAGGCATTGCCCGGCAAGCCTGCCCGTTGTGGATTCAATCCAGTGAGCAGTGAAGCCCTCGATGGAGAACATACAGGTGATGCATAGAAATTGGTGAACATGGTTCCACTCCTGGCGAGTTGATCAATGTTGGGTGTTTCCAGGTCCTTAGAGCCATAACAATTGAGGTCGATGGCACCTTGGTCATCGGAATAAATCACAATGACATTGGGGTGCTGTTGTGCAATGATGGAAAATGAAAACATCAGCAAACAGATCAAAACAAAACATTTCAAATATTTTAAACTGCGCATATTGGCTTATTTAATGAGTTTTGTCAAATAAGGATCATTGTTCTTTTTTGCCCAGTCCATCAGCTGGCTTCTGCATTGTTGCAAAGCTTTTGCATGCTTGGGATCATTGACAAGGTTAACCATTTCCCCTCGATCATTCTTCACATCAAACAGAGACTCTCTCTCCTTCCCTTCATCATAAATCCAATATTTGTATTGCGCATTCCTCAGCATACGGCCTTCTGGCTTTACATTTTTACCGTCAACCCCTGCACCTTGAATAAGATGGTCTGATACGATCACATAATCCCGCTTTGTTGGTGCGATATCTTTTTGAAGGTACTGCTTCAAACTATTGCCAGGATATTGTGCAGGCACAGGAATACCTGCAAAATCAGACAAAGTGGGCAAGATATCTGTACCGGATTGAACCAAATAATTTGATTTTCGGGGCTTTAGACCTTGGTAATTGATGATAAACGGAACCTTTGCCGCTTCTTCATAGAAAACCGTTTTCTGGTTCCAAAGATGTGCGCCCTGCATGTCTCCATGATCACTGGTGAATACAATAATAGTGTTATTATCCTTTCCTGCTTCTTTCAACGATTGCAGCACCCTTCCAATTTCTGCGTCCACTTTTTCAATCAACCGGTAATAAGACCAAATGTATTGACGCCATTTTTCTTCTGTAAATGCCCCCACTGGAAATGCATCACTGTTTTGCATGGAGGCACGCATGAATTTCATGATATCAGATTCATTGACAGAAGGCCTGGCATTGGGCCTGAGCGGTGGACATTGATCTGCAGGCGGAGGATTTCCAATGGCACCATCTGGTAATTTTTCTCCCCGTGCCCATTGGCAGATATTGTGTGGGTTCATGAAAGACACGACGAGTAAAAATGGATTATCGCGTTTGATCTTTAAGAAATCACTCGCCAATATGGGTGATATGCTATCATGACCATTTCCGGTTGTATTGGGAAGATAATCGAAGCCATGTGTTTCTTGGGCCTTTCTGTCATAGGGCAAATGCCATTTCCCTACATAACCTGTTGCATATCCTGCATTTTTAAAGATACTGCCCAGCGAAGGGAATTTTGTAGGATCAACCTTCTTTTCATCATTTGACTGTATTCCCATTTCGTGTGGGTACCTCCCCGTAAAAATAGAACTGCGTGATGGAACACAAAGAGGATTGGCACAATAGGCATTTGAGAAAACTACACCCGACTTGGCCAATTGATCGATATTGGGTGTATTGATGTATTGATTGCCAAGGTTGAAACTCATCGACTCTGCAGACAATTCATCTGTCATGATGATGAGGATATTGGGTTTTTCTTGTGCAACCAATCGCATTGACCAAACAATCAAAAATATCAGCTTCAATACCTTGATTCCGTTATTAACCTTCATGTGAAAATGTATTATTTGGCAAATGATTATTGTATGGTGAATTGGAATTTTCCTTTACTCGTTGCATTTTTCATCCTGAACTGAGCCCTGTAAATGGTGTTGCCCCAGGTATGGGAGATTTTTGCATCTTGAATATTGATCTCTTCAATGGTAAGTTCAAATTGCTGCTCATCAAAGCCGATGGTAATGCTTTCTGCATCACCGGTTTTGATGATTATTTTTCCTGATAGAGCGACATCAGGCTTAGATACCAGCATCATCGGTAAAATGATAGATTCCTTTTTTGTTAAAAAGTCAAAATTGTCTGCAATAACAATTGATTTTCCCTTGTTGTGGGTAATGGTCCTTTCCCATTTTCTCATGCCCAAATCCTCATTGTAGGTTTTAGAAATATCCTGTTTGAATATATTTTTTTGGGCATCGCTGGTATAAGAGACAGCTGAGGCCGAATATTTTCTTCCAGTAAGTTGTACTTCGCCATTTACAATGGGGAGCATGTTATGGTAGGCTGAGCTGATCACCCAACTCTTGCCATAATCTTTTGTATAGGTTCCTGCTCCTACATCAATCAAAACAGGTTTCCCATTGTAAAAAACCATAAAGCTGCCTACATCATTGTGGTTATGGCTTTCCTGGTTGTGTCCTGCCTTGGCGGCTATGTATAAACCTTTCTTTGATGCTTCCTGGTCACGTGATACCATCACTTGAATATCAGGCAACCATGCACCTAAAATCAGTGGTTCAGATGATGTTGCGATGAGCAATTCTTTTGAATAAAACAACTCAGGGAGTTTTCTCAACAGCGAATATCCCTCAGGCATGTTTACACCACCAGGAGTCTTTTTGGCCAGGTAGGCTCCCATCTCCATCATTGTTGAAGAACCAACAGCCTTGCCATAGCGGTAAATCAACATGGGTGAATGGTTGGTTTTTGAAACGGCATCAGCAAAATTCAGGTAATACCCATCACCGATGTAGGCTTTGAAAATAAATTCCCCCATGCTTTTTACCAATGGTTCATCGAACAGGTTGAATTTTTTGTTGGTGGCCATCTTTACCAGGTCAAGGCAATCAAATGTAGAGGCAGCGGCCTTCCCCCAATAACCAGGCCCTTCATCACATCCACCATCAGCTGGATATGGATCCAAATAATTGTCCAGCACATCAAAGACCTGATGAACAAATGTTGCCCTGCGGTCTTTATTTTTTTCAAGCAATAAAACAGAGGATAACAAATTTGAGCTGATCCATGGATTCCAGTTGTTGGGCCTTCGTTCTAAAAAAGATCTTTCCTTGTAAGACAAAGTCGAATCAACATTCTTCCGACCATAGCCCATCCATCTGTATTTTGGATCTGATTCAATTACCTTGAAAATCCTACGGTCTATTTCAATGTAGATTCTTTCTTTGATCATTGGATTCACCTTGTCCAATTTATCGCCCATCAAATGTGATACCCATGCCAACAAGGATGATGTTTCTGCGGCGAATAAATCAACAACAGGGTCGTTCACATCAGGCAATCCAATGCCTCTTTTTTGGTAAGATAAATGAGCAGGAACACCCCAAAATGTCTCTTCACAAACAGACCAGATACCGTCAACGATATCATCCATGAACCTTCCCTTATTCTCAATCAATTCGCCAACAACCAATATAGACAAGGCATCCCTTCGGGAAAAACTGATTTTCTCAAAATTTATCCTGTTGCCATTTTCAGCATAGTCAAGAAAAACAGAAGCCCTCGTCATGGGCCATTGATAACCCAACAAACCTTCTGCCTGTTGGATGAGTTTTGCATGTTGTTCTGTCGACAATACAGCCTTCCAGGCAGCAGATTGGCTGATGGCGGGATATGGAACCCAATCGGTAGCTTCTTGTAGATGTTGTTTGAAAAAATCAACTGTATACTGCTGTTTCAAAATATGCCTCCCTTCCTGTGCTTTAGCAGGGAAAATGATGGGCACCAAGAAGCTGCAAACAATAATTATTTTTTCAATAGGGAGGACAGTATACTTTCTCATGATTTTATTGCTAAGCTGGTTGTTGAATGAGCTCGTCATATTCCTGGACAGCACTTGTCGGTCATTCTGTTTTCATTTTTCAATATTTGTTTACAATCGCATTGATTCCATAAGGAGATGTTTGCGTTCTGCTCAACATTTTATTGGCCGTATCACTGTTCAAGAAGCGTTCCTTCACCGGATCCCACTTCAAGATGCCAGGCACCTTCATTGCAATATGGGTAATCAAACAAATCGTGCATGCTCTATGTCCGATTTCAATGGGAGAAATTGGCTGTTTCCCACTCTTGATGCACTCCAGCCAGTTGAGGTGTTGTTCTTCACTCTTGTACAAATGAATTTCATTCTCTCCAATGATAGAACCCAAAATTTTAGGGTCGCTTGCATCGAGTGATTTTGCATTTGGATCATCTGGTACAGGGTCACTGTCGGTTACTTTTTCATTTCCCCTTGAAACAAAAATCCATCCTTCACTTCCTTCGTAACGGATGCCATTGGGATAGATATTGCTGGTATACATGGTCAGACCATTGGCGTATTCTGCTTTTGCCATGAAATCTCCATGCACATTCCAGGTGCCAGATTTTGGAAATTCTGCCAATGCCTGCACAGAGATAGGCCCAGTTAATTCTGTATCCATTCCCCATGAAGCCGAATCATAATGGTGCTGTCCCCATCCTGTAATCATTCCTGAGCCAAACTGTTCTATCCGCATCCATCCTGGCCTCTCATATCCTTTCTGGGGATGAATAGCCATTTCAGTATAGGGCATATATGGTGTAGACCCCAACCATTTGTTATAATCCAGGTTTGCAGGAGGAGCTGTTACAAGGCCTACGGGACCGGCAGGGTCTGTTGTCAATCCTATTTTGACCGTATGCAACTTTCCGATTCTTCCGTTTCTGACCAACTCTGCAGCCACCCTGAATTGTGCGTATGAGCGCTGCTGGGTTCCCACTTGCAAAATGATATTCGTCTTTTTGACAACATTGCTCAGCATCCTTCCTTCTTCAACCGTCAGTGATGTGGGTTTTTGAACATATACATGCTTACCCGCCAATGCAGCTGCAGCGGCAATTTCTGCATGCCAATGGTCTGGCGTGCTGATGACAACGGCATCAATATCCTTGTTCAAAAGAACTTCCCGATAATCTGTATACATTTTGGGATCTACGTAATTGTCCTGACCAGTCTTCTTTTTGTAAAGATCAATCACCCTCTTTTTTGCATCGGTTAACCTGTTTTTATCTACATCGCATACTGCCACTACATTGGCCAAATCATGCTTGATGGTAAATGGCATATCGTGCTTTCTTCCAATACGCCCACAACCAATGTGTGCAATATTTATTTTGTTGCTGGGTGCATTTTTCCCAAAAACAGAGGATGGAACAATGGTGGGAAGCACCAGGGCACCAACCCCTGCCGTCAATGTACTGTGCAAGAATTTTCTACGCTTCATGTTTTATTTTTAAACCCAATGATTGAATATTTTCAACGGTTATAAGGACCTATTTTTCAGCCGCAAATTTTTTGAATTCGCCTGCTATGTTGGCCGTTTCATGGGTACCGGAATGCACCAATACACGGTATTTGAGATGAATCTTTTCTCCTTTTTTAAAAAGGGTTGCCTTGTCATCCTTGGGCCAGTTCAACGGTGTTGGAGAGAAAAATCCATAATCGCGTGTGAACCATGGCGCGGGATACCAATTGTTGGAGGGATGCTGCATGATGGCCATCCCCTCAATCTTGTCTCCTCTTTTTCCATAGCAATCAATCCACGGGGAAGGTTTGCCATAGGTTCCTTTTTCGCCTTGTGCACCATCAGCATCAATCATGGTTCCACCAAAGTCAACCGACAATGAAGGATCCATCCTTCCAGAAAAAAGAGAATGGTTCGTTTTGGCAATCGATACATCCATCAACATTTCCATGGTCACCTCAAAATCAATCTGAAACACATCTTTGGTTGGTGCTGTTATCGTGATTTTTCTAAAGTCTTGAATGGGCGCTGGAGCATCCGGACGTTTCCAGATACAATCATTTTCAATGACCAACCTCGGCCCATTGTTTTCAACAATTTCTTCTCTTGTTGAAACAATCTGTCCGCCACTCAAGGCCTTGTTCCAGTAGTTTCCTCCGTTCACATCATCACTGCCAAAAAACAGGGAGCTGTGGTGGGGCCATATTCCGTTGCGCATGGAAGTTACACCAGCACCTGATGGGCCATTTACCGGATAGAAAAATGGATATTTTTCGTTCTTGGCAAACAAATAGCTGGTAAAAAAGAATTTATTGACGATTACATCAATTCGGTCGCCAACTTTCACTGCTGTTATTTTGGTTTGGGAGAATCCCATGACGGACACCAAAAGCAAACAGATTATGATCGTTTTTTTCATTTTATTTCCAAAGATTTTCTCCATAAGACCATCCCTTACGAACAGGCTCCTTGATGTATTGATCCAATTCAGGTCTTCCAACTGCTTTCATTTTCTTGCTGTCATACGCAAACTTTCCTCCGAATCGCTGCGCCAAGACACCTACTTGAATCATCTCAGTGAGGTCAGATGCATAATCAAAATTCGAACCAGGCAAGCTGTTGTTTTTAATCGCATCCAGCCACTCTTTTACTGGCTTTTCTTCTTCTATCCTTGCAATGGTTTGCGGCGGTGGATTCTTCAAAAACGCTTTCCATTCTTCATCC
>CAILKQ010000039.1 GCA_903834825.1 uncultured bacterium
GGGTTTTTTATTAAAGTTCAATACCTCCGCGAAAATGACCTTATACCCGGACCCTATATGACTAAAAATAAAATCCGATATTGTCTCAAATTTTAACCCCGTTTTGCCCAAGAATTAAAAAGTCTATGCAGTATTTTGAAGAACTTAAAAAATAAAAAATGAAACCAGCGCAGTTTTTATTTTATGTGCATCTTTTTATTGCAAACTCATTATTTGCACAATTAAAAGAAGAGACACTTTTATTATTTGATAACGGACAAAGTAAAATACCAGTCAAAAAAATTGAAGAGGTTTCTTATCAGAAGGTAACCCTTACCGACAAATTCTGGGAGCCAAAAATTGATAAAAACCGATTAATCGGTATCAGGTCAGCTTTAAAGGAATGTGCCTCTTCTATGGATAATTTTGATATTGCTTCCGGAAAAAAGAAGGGTAAACACAAGGGTAATATTGCCGGTGATTCAGACGTTTATAAAGTAATTCAGGGAGCCGCTTATGCATTAAGCAATACCCCTGATCCGGAACTGGAAGCAATTGTAGATTCTTTGATTGATCGGATTGTGGCAGCCCAACAATCTGACGGTTATCTTTTTACCTACTGGATTGCAAATGATCTTTCGAAGAAATGGACAGACGTACCTCGTAAGCATGAGTTGTATTGTGCAGGGCACTTGATGGAGGCTGCTGTTGCCTATTTCCAGGTAACTGGTAAACGTAAATTACTGGATGCTGCGATTCTTTGTGCTGACCACATCGCATCAGTATTTGGACCCAATAAAAGAGTAGAAACCTCAGGCCACCAAGAAATAGAACTTGCACTAATTAAACTTTATAAAGTTACCGGAGAGAAAAAGTACCTTGATTTGTCTACTTTTTTTGTTGACGAACGGGGAGATCCCAGAAGGATGACAGCAGAAAAAGTTGCTCCGCCTGATCGTGATCCCAATGCAAATACACCACAGCGCTGGCGACCCCCTTCCTATATGCAGGACCATCTTCCAGTTACACAGCAATACTACGCAGTGGGGCACGCCGTACGCGCTACCTATCTCTATACTGCAATGGCAGACATCTCCATAGAAACCAAAGAAACAAAATACCTGCCTGCGCTTGATTCTATTTGGAATGATATAGTGGGTAAAAAATTATATATCACCGGAGGTGTTGGTACCAGGCAGTTTCATGATGAGGGATTTGGTTCCGCTTACCTAATCCCAAATGACCGGGCATATTGTGAAACCTGTTCCAGTATAGGGCTAACTTTTTGGAATAGGAGAATGACCGGGTTGTATGGCGATGCAAAATATGCTGATTTGGTTGAGCTTACCATGTATAACGCAGCCATAGCAGGTGTTTCAATAAGTGGTGATAGGTTCTTCTACACCAATCCCCTTGAATCACAAGGGAAAAACAAACGGAATACCTGGGATGATCCCCCGTGTTGCCCTTCTAACATAGTTCGTTTTTTACCTGAAATAGGATCCAGCATTTATGGCAAGCGGGATAAAGAAATTTATATCAATCAGTTCATAGCAAATAAGGCAAAAATTTCCGTAGCAAACCAGGAAATCAATCTTAACATGGAAACTGGTTACCCATGGGAAGGTTCCGTAAGCCTGAAGATTGATCCGGAAACTCCCGTCGATTTTGCCATGTATATCCGGATACCCGGATGGGCCCAAAACCAATTACTGCCGGGAGGCCTATATCATTATGTTGATGGTGAACCAAATTCTGGAAAATCAGTAATCCTTAAAGTCAATGGAAGCCGCATCCCAAAAATCAATATGGTTAACGGGTATGCTATTATTAAACGAAAATGGAAAAAGGGAGATAGAGTGGAACTAGCGTTGCCCATGAATCCCCGGTTTATAGCGGGAAATTCCCGGATTGCGGATACCCATGGAAAGGTCGTAATAATGCGGGGTCCACTTGTATATTGTATTGAAGAAACAGATAATAAAAAATATTTCGAAGAAGGTAATGGAGCTATACTGGGTCCTGTTGCAGTGACTCCCGAATTCAAAACCGATTTGCTCAACGGAATTTGGGTTATCAATTGTAAGGTAACTGTACCTGGCAAAAAACAGGAAATGAATATCACCGCCATTCCTTATTATGCCTGGTGCAACAGGGAGCAAGGGCAAATGAAAGTCTGGCTGCCGTTTTCACAGAATGATTAAAAATTGTACGCTTATCATGATTGACCCTAAAAATTAAAAAGGCTTCCAAATCTCACTTCATTTATTTAGAGCCATCAGAACCAAAGTCTACAAATGTTATTTTGTGATGTTTGGAATCGGGTTTATTGATGATTGGATAAGAAAATATTTACTTCACTCGCTAACTGAATACCAAATTTTTGAAAAACATCCTTCTGGATTTTTTTCGACAGCGCCAGGATCTCTTTTCCCGTTGCCTTTCCATGGTTGACCAAAACAAGCGCTTGCTTTTCATGACACCCGGCATCGCCCTCACGATAACCCTTCCAACCAGCTTTTTCAATCAGCCATCCAGCCGGAACTTTAAAATCCCTTCCAAACACATGATGAGGAACATCCGGATGCTTGGATCGCAATCTTTCCATCAATACTGAATCAACCACCGGATTCTTGAAAAAACTTCCGGCATTACCAATCTGCTTGGGCTGGGGCAATTTGGATGACCGGATCGCACATACTACCCTTGAAACAGCTGCGATAGTCGGATTTTCAATATTCAGATTTTTTAATTCTTCTTTGATCGCACCATATTCCAAGTGCAGTACATGCTTTTTGGTTAGCTTAAAGTCAACACTTGTGATGATATATCTGCATTGGCCCTGCATCTTGAAAAAACTTTCGCGGTAACCAAAATGACATTCTTCTTTATTGAATCGCTCGAACTCGTTCAATGCTATGTTGTATGCATCAACGGCTTCAATGACACGCGAAACCTCTACGCCATAGGCACCGATGTTCTGTATGGGGGCAGCGCCAACAGAGCCCGGTATACATGAGAGGTTCTCAATACCCCCCCAATCCTGCGCAACTGCAAATTCGACAAAATAATGCCATTCTACACCCGCTCCTACCCTTACGATAACATACTCATCTGTCTCTTCTTTGATGGTTACCCCTTCAATAGATATTTTCAAAACAATACCATTGACATCTTCTGTAAAAAGAATATTGCTTGCCCCACCGATGACCAAAAAATCTGGATAGCTTTCTTTGAGGGATGTAAAGGCAGGATCGGTCAGCAAGTTCTGTAAAGCCTTCTCATTCTCCACAGAGAAGTAACGCTGGCAACGAACATCTATTCCAAATGTATTGTGCTCTTTGAGAGAATATTGCGTATTGTGTTTCAAAAGGAAAGATTGTTTCAAAATGATGCTAATGTAAAAATAATAAATTGAGTGGATGGAATATCTTTGTCAAAATATCATATGAAATCCTTTGAAGTCATCGGTGGCAAAAAATTGAAAGGCGACCTGATCCCTCAAGGTGCTAAGAATGAGGCACTCCAGGTGATCTGTGCAGTACTGCTTACGCCGGAAACTGTTGTCATCAGTAATATTCCGGACATCCTGGATGTGCGTTTGCTGATTGGCCTGCTGGAAGAACTGGGAGTGGAGGTCAACAGAATCGATGAGAATACCTACAGCTTCAAAGCAGAAAATATTCATCTGGAAAAAATTGACGATACTGACTTTCAACAGAAATCCAATCGCCTTCGCGGATCGGTCATGATTGCCGGCCCGCTTTTGGCCCGCTTTGGAAAATCCTTCATTCCCAAACCGGGTGGCGACAAGATTGGCAGAAGAAAGATGGATACACACATCGATGGATTTCTTAAACTCGGCGTCAAATGGGAATATGACCAGGCCTTGGGCTATTTCAAGCTTTCGGCCAAAGCGTTGATTGGAACCGACTTGCTGCTGGATGAGCCTTCCGTTACCGGTACAGCCAACATTGTGATGGCCGCTGTCATGGCCAAAGGTACCACCACCATCTACAATGCAGCCTGCGAACCTTACCTGCAACAGCTTTGCAAGATGCTTAACAGCATGGGAGCCAACATTTCTGGTATCAAATCAAATCTATTGACCATTGAAGGGGCCACTGCATTGAAGGGTACGCATCACAGGATTCTGCCAGACATGATTGAGGTAGGTTCGTTTATTGGACTTGCCGCCATGACCGGCAGTGCCTTGAACATCAGGGGCGCAGGTATCGGACACCTTGGGATGATCCCTGACAAGTTCAGACAACTGGGCATTGCATTTGACATCGTTGGTGATGATATAATCGTTCCTGAACAGGATGGATATGAAATACGTGACAACATCGATGGATCTGTATTGACCATCCATGATCATCCCTGGCCGGGTCTAACACCTGATCTCCTGAGCATCCTGTTGGTAGTGGCAACACAAGCAAAGGGCAGCGTGCTCATTCACCAGAAAATGTTTGAGAGCAGGTTGTTTTTTGTAGACAAACTGATTGACATGGGTGCACGGATCATTCTCTGTGATCCCCACAGGGCAACGGTGATTGGACAAGAAGGCAAACAAAAATTACGTGGGATAACGATGAACAGCCCGGATATTCGCGCAGGCATGGCCCTGCTGATTGCCGCACTCAGTGCTGAAGGCAAGAGCATCATTCACAACATTGAACAGGTCGATCGGGGATATCAGTACCTTGACAAAAGATTGCAAGCGCTGGGAGCAGAAGTGAGGAGAATTGAGGCCTGATCGGACCAACTGAACTTGGCACTGAAGGTGATGAACCAGGTTCGTCCATAGACGCTAGAACGTATGTATACGATACTCAGAAAAAATAATGAAAACGACACTGACCATTAGCATTTGAAATAAAATAAATTCTTCCCCCCATTAACTATCCCTTCAACGCTTGCTTGATTTCCTTTACAAGAATTTCAGCGAGCAATTCATAGCCCTTGGGGGTATAATGCACATCTTTGGGCTTTGAATTAATGGGATGAATTTCCAGGGAAGGTTGATAGAGATCAACGACCTGGATGTTCTTCTTCTTCATCACTTTTAGTGCCACTCCATTGTACTCGGCCACAGATGCAGTTTTGCGGCCCTTTGCCCCATCAGGCACCATGGTGGTTGTAACAAAAATCACCTTAGCCTTTGTTTCATTCAACTTGTCTGCAATCGCTTCAAGGTTTTTCCTGTACTCCTTCAACGGAACAGCAATTTTGCCATTGATGACATCATATTTTTCACTGCTATCCTTGTGTACCATATCATGCAAGCCAAAATTGAACAGGATAACATCCCAATCCTTGTTATCAAGCCATTTCTCCACGCTTTCCAAGCCCCGCAGGGTTGAACCACCATTGCCTGGGTTGTGCGACACCTCCACATCAGGAGACAAAGCTGCTTTGATGAAAGGAGTATATCCAATGGATATTGAATCTCCAATCACAAGCACACGCTTGACTTCATAGGACTTTGCAGCAAAACAAGTTAGCAACAAAACAAGCAATGCAGACAACTTCAACTGTTTCATATGTATCAACTGATTTAGCGGATGAAAAACTAGATTCAGCAATAAATATAAACAAATAAGAAGAAGGATAATCAGGGATCAATGGGGTATCAGCACTCCATGGTAACCATAACGAATTTTCTGAAGCTTCTACAAAGCGCTTCAGAAAAATTTTTAAAACCATAGAACTGCTATTTTACAAGAAAAGGGGCTAGAAATACGAAATAATTAATTACTTTCTGCACTCAAAAGAGAATCCATGAAATATTTATTGAGTCTTTCTCTGTCAATGATCATCATGCTTTGTGGAAAAGGCCAGAACGCCCGGCAGTATCCATCCAGAACAGAGATCATTATACCGATACACAAATCCAGTTTCAATGACAGTGCTGCCTGCCCTGAGAGGATGCAGGGTGGAAATCCAGGCATGGTCAATGGACTGCTTACCTTCAACGGATCCATGGACGGAAACAGGCAGGTTGACCCGCAGATTGCAGTCGGTGGAGGATACGTGATGCATGGCACCAACAGCGGATTGATCATCTACAACAAAAAAGGAGAATTCATTCAGGGCGTGTCTCAGAAATGCTTCAACAATGGCATTGACCCCAAGATGTTCTATGATGTCCACAACAGTGTATTTGTCTTTGACCTTTGGTGGTACTACGACAAGCCAAAAGTCAAACCGGTCAATATCTCTGTTTCTGAAACCAACAATCCTTTGGGAGCTTGGAACACTTATCCCGTGCCCGCACAAAATGGTGTTGATGGCGGTGGAATTGGATACAGCAAAAAATGGATTGGATACTCATTTCCTGGGGGGAAAGAAAGAACCTTTATCCTAAAAACCGCTGAAGCCAAAGCGGGGCAACCTGCAACAATTTATCATTTTGAAGGTAGCCTGGGCCATCCTGTTTTTGGACAGGATGATACGGAAGCGCTTTATTTTTTTGAAATTGCAAGGAAGGAGTTTATCATCAGAAAAATTGCAGAGGATGAGAAAGGAATCCCATACGCAGTGGTTGTATCACAACAACCACATCATCTCAAGTTCATTGAATACCCACCCCAATCGCCACAAAAAGGAACAACCCAAAAAGTATCCAGCGGAGACAGAAATCCCAAAAACATTGTTTTGCAAAATGATCATTTGTGGTTTTCGCAGGCAATCAACAAGGATGATCATGCGGCTGTTCAATGGCACCAGATCAACGCCAATAACGGATCAATCGTACAGTCAGGACTGATCAACAATGACAGTTCTAATTATATTCAAACCACCCTTGCAGTCAACAAAAAGAATGATGTCCTGATTGGATTTCAAGAAACCAATGCCAATTCCTTCATCAGCCCCAGGGTTGCCTACCGGATGGGAAATGACAGTCCTGGTACAATCCGTGAGATCATTTCATTGGGTGAAGGCAAAGGTGCAACAGATGGTGTGTCCTGGGGAGACTACAGTGGCAGCATCATCGATGGCGAAAACCTGAATGACCTCTGGACCATCCAAAGCATTACCAATGAAAAAGGAAAAGGTGAAACCATCATTGCAAAATTGCCTTTCGGAAAAAAGAAATTAGTCAAAGCAAAAAAATAAATCAAGCTACCACCCTTGGTTTTGCTTGATTTTGGGATTGTACCTGATCTCTGCATCAGGAATGGGAAACAAATTCATTTTTGCAGTGAATGTTTTTGTTTCAACATCCACATATTTATACGTAAAATTATTTCCTGTCTTGGTGATCTGCACACCTCTTGCAGGAACATTGAACCATTGCTCTGCTTTTTTCCAACGACGGGCATCCCAGAAGCGCTGGTTTTCAAACGCCAGTTCAATCCTTCTTTCCTGAACAATGGCATCACGCATTTGCGCCTGAGTCAAGGCAGTGCTCAAAATAAAAGGCAGCAAACCCGCCCTTTGCCTGATTTGTTCAACTGCTGCAGAAGCCTTCAAAGAAGATGCTGTAGAGGATGCATAAGGCCCGTAAGCCTCATTGACGGCCTCAGCATAGCTCAACAAAACTTCAGGATAGCGCATCAAGACATATGGACGGAATGAGGTTTGATTGGAAACCAGGTTCAAGGTGGTATCCATGAATTTTCTCACATAATAACCGGTCCTTGTGGCATTGACCACTGGCTGTGCATCTTTACCGCCATCAAATGTTTCCACTTGTCTAACCGACCAGGTACTTGCAGTAGGATTATCTGACAAAGTAGCACCGTTAAAGTTGATGAACTGATAAAACCTTGGATCCCTGTTTTCATATGGCCTGGCAGCATTATAAGTGGAGGTGGCATCCGTAATGCTCTTGCCATTCCGCATCTGGAAAGCATCTACCAATTCCTGGGTGGGATTGGCGGCAGGACCAGTGAAAAATTTGAAACCAGCCGGACGTTGATTCCTATCAATTGTATTCAATCCAGTAGCGACCCTTATATTGAAGACAGATTCTTTGCTGTTGGGATCCATGAAGGCCCTCTGGACCTGGGTTTCCAATCCATACATCGATGCATACGTTGAGATGAAGCTGCCATACAACTCAGCCGCATCCCTCCACCTGCCCAACTCATTGGTTGGATTGTGCAGCGGGCTGGCATAGAGCAATTGTGCCTTTGCTTTGTAAGCCAAACAGGTAGACTTTACTGCACGGCCCTGCCAGTTTGCATAACCCTGACCGTAGAAATTGGCATAATTTTCTGGCAAATATTTCATGGCAGAATCCAGGTCCTTTTTGATAAAAGCGACTACTTCATCAACAGTATTCCTGGGAAGATTGAAATCTTCTGTTGCACCATAAGACCGGGTGACAATAGGAACTGCACCATAATACTTGAACATTTCGATGTAGTTGTATGCCCTGAGGAAAAATGCCTCTCCCTTCAACCTTTCCAATAGATAGTAGGCATTGGCATAACCATCGTCTGAAAGTTTGATGGTGTCTTCATTCTGAACGACTACGACATTCTTGATGTTCTCAAAAAACACATTGATCTTCCTCACTGTAGTGAAGCTCTTGACCCAGATATCGTAGGGTGTATTAAGGGAATTCCAAGAACCGTTGTAAAACACCCTGCTGGTATTGGTTGTACTGCCATGGATGGCCTCGTCACTGCCTACAGAAAATCCTGCATTACCCAACAAGGTATATTCATTGACTCGGTCACTGTAAATATTGTTGATCCAGTTCCTGGCATTCCTGATGTCTTCAAATGATTCCCCCAACGGAACATAATCGTCCAAGGGCTTTTCAAGAAAAGGTTTTTCACAAGATGACAACAACAACAATGCAGCAGAAGCTGTCATCAGAAGCACTTGTTTAACATTTATTTTTTGCATCGAATATTCGTTTAGAAATTTCTTTTGATGTCTTGATTGCTATTGTATTAGAGATTCAGTTTGAATCCAACATTCACCACTTTCAACATGGGATAATCGTTCTGGATACCTGCTGAAGGGCCTTCAGGGTCTACCTCAGGAACAACACTCCATGTTGCAAGGTTGCAGCCATTTACAAAAATGGTACCCGTTTTCATGCCCAGCTTTTTGAGGGCGTTGTTGCTAAGGTTGTAGGCAATTTCCAGGCTCTTCAAGCGGACAAAGTTTCCGTTGGTGAGCCAAAGTGTCGAAGACCGGTAGTTGTGGTTGTTCGTAACAGTGGTCAGGCGTGGCATTGTTGCTGTTGTGGCAGTTGCAGGCGTCCAACGGTTGTTGAGGATATAATCGGTAGGACGGGCAGAAGCAGGCAGAAATGACCTGAATATCTCATAGTTGTTCAAGAATATACTCCTGTTTTCAGAACCGGTAAACAAGGCATTGATTTCAAAATTCTTGTATTTGAATCCAACCTCTGCAGAATAGAATACCTCAGGATTGAATGGCTTGCCAATAGCCACATCATCGTGGAAATCAATCAGACCATCTTTGTTCTGGTCAACATACTTCACATCACCGGGTTTTAGGTTTGCTTCATAAGAAGATTTTGCGCTGGCGGCAATCTCAGCTGCATCTTTGAACAAACCTGCGGCAATTAATCCGAAGGGTTGGCCAATGGGCAAGCCAGTCCTAACTTCCCAGGGATTGTCTTTGATGGCCTCAGATTGATAGACAATCTTGTTCTTGGTAAAGGTTGCCATTGTTTTGATGAATGCACTCCAGTTTTTGCTGTATGGCTTTTGCAATTTCAAAACAATATCGGCTCCCCTGTTGTTGCTGATACCTGCATTTGTTAATGGCACCGTAATACCAATGATGCTGCTGATGTCTACGCGTCTTACAGGTATGCCAGTTACATCTTCGTTGAACACATCAACAGAACCAGATAGGACTTCCTTGAAGAAAGAAAAGTCAAGACCAATATTTGTCTGCTTATAGATCATCCATGAAGCAGCAGGATTTCCAAGTGTCCCTTCAGATAAACCAGAAACAGTGGTAGGTGTAACACCAAAGGCAGGTGTACCACCTGAAACCACTTTCCCATTTTCATAAGGGAACCTGAGTCCCGCAAAATAATCGCTGCCCATTTCGCCATACGACCCACGGACTTTAAGCAGGTCAATCCACTTGGCGCGGGCAAGTAATTTTTCCTTGGAGAGGATCCATGATGCACCAGCTGATGGGAAAATGCCATTTTTATTCCCAACAGCAAAATTGTCACTTCCGCTGTGTGATAAAGCTGCATCAAGCACATATTTTTCTTTGTAGTTGTATGACACTACTGCAGAAAGATTTCTTCTTGAAAAAGGAAGATCTGTTCCTGGTTCTTTTTGCCTTACGAAATATGCCTTTGTTCTTAGATTGAGGGTATGGTTCTTGGCAATCACTTTATCATAGTCCACACCCCCTTCGAATACATAACTGTGCCGGAGGGTAGAAAATGTTACAGCAGGCTGTAACACCAAATCAGCACCATATTTGGTCAGCGGAAGGCTTGGTCCATTGTAGGTAAAAACAGCATAGTCGGCTTTTTGGGTTAGTGCTGGACGAACAAAGGTATTGAAGGCAAATCCTGCGTTTGCCCTAAGCCCCTTGGCAATAAAATCCAGCTTCTTGAATACCCTGGCATTGCTCTCAGCGAAGCGGTGATCCTGGTGCTGGTAGCCAGTGCTTTTCAAATAGCCCACCGGATTGCGTTGAAAAGCATTCGTGCCGCCATAGCTTCCATCAGGATTGTTGATGGGAAACAGTCCTGGAGGATAGGCTGAGATATTTCTCCAGAGGGTTGTGGTACTGAAGTCTGTATGAGGCTGCACACGGCGCTCAAGCCTTACATTCACATCAAGTTGAACCAACGTATTCTTGTCAACGTCTACATCTATGTTGGACCTGAAATTATAGCGGTGATAGCTCTGGCCAAGCCTGTAGTTTGGATTGGAATTGCCATACTTGAAAAGGCCTTCCTGGTTGGTTGTTCCAAGCATGATGAAATACCTGGCCGTATTGCTACCACCCGAAGCGGTAAGGTTGATGCGTTGTTGCATGGCAGACTTGTTGAGTACTGCTCCATACCAGTCTACATCTGGATACTTGTATGGATCGCTGCCGCTTTTGTATCCATCAAGATGCGCCTGTGTGTACAATTGAGGAACCCCATCATTGGCTGATGCTTCCATGTGCATCATGGCATAATCATATGCCCTCAAAGACTTGGGCATGAAGATGGGTGATTGGAAACCATTTTGTACCAATACCGAAATATTGTTTTGGTTGGCAACCCCTCTTTTGGTTGTCACATAAATACTTTTTCTTCCTCCCCGGTTGCCATACAAGGCATTGGAGATAGGATCCTTCAGTACATTGAGTGTGGCAATCTCAGCAGGCTCTAACTCCGCAAAATTCCTTTCATATCCATCTACAAGGGTATTGATTCCGCCGGCATCGCTGAAAGAAGAGGTACCCCTGATCAACAAGGTTGGATCTTCAAATCCAGGCTCTGCATCACTTTGAGCGACAAACAATCCTGATAACTTTCCTGCAACGGTAT
The DNA here is from genome assembly GCA_903834825.1 of uncultured bacterium. Taxonomy (GTDB): domain Bacteria; phylum Bacteroidota; class Bacteroidia; order Chitinophagales; family Chitinophagaceae; genus Pollutibacter. The sequence continues at coordinate 11,489 of CAILKQ010000039.1, forward strand.
TTCTCAGGTTGATAAAGGGATTTTTCAAAAGGTCTTCCTCTCCGATGGTTGCAACAGATCCTGTCATCAACAATTTCTTTTTGGAATAAAACATCATGTTGATGTTCTTGTTCCACTCATTTACAACAGAGAGCTTAACCTGTATTTTATTCCGGTCGTTCACAATATACTCTTGCGCCTCATACCCTAAAGCTGTTACAACAAGTGTATCGCCATTGGTGATGCCATCAAGACTGAATATTCCGAACCTGTTTGTTGTGATGTCCTTGTTCAGAAACTTAGACTTGACGTTTGCTGTTTTCAATTGCTTACCGTACTTGTCCGTAACAAGTCCTCCAATTGTACCCTTATTTTCTTTTTGCGAAAATGCTGGAACAGATGATGTCAGCATAAGCAGCAGAAAGAGTTTGAATGTAGTATTCATAAATTTTTTAATTGCTTTTTTATGGATTAGTATCCAGGATTTTGAACCAGTTTTCCTTTGCTCTTGTCAATCTCAGCTTGTGGGATTGGATAGAGATCCCAGTGGGGCAAGTACTTTCTTACCTGGAATGCATACCGCGGAAACGAATATTTCTTGGTTGCATCATCATACAAAACCCTGAATCCCCACATGTTTCCGGCAAAATCTTTTGCCGCTGTTTTCCACCTGCGTGCATCGAAATTCCTGTGCTCTTCAAAGGCCAATTCAACATCACGCTCATTTCTGATGCGCTTCACAAGAGAGTCTTTGCTGATGGTGATCGCAATGGCAGGCATGGCTACTCCTGCCCTGGCCCGCACTGTATTCACAGCAGCAAATGCTGCAGCCTGTGTTGTTGGATTTCCTTCAGTCAATGCTTCAGCATAGTTGAGATACAATTCTGCCAACCTGATCAAGGGCCAGTTCCTGTTGGCTGCAGCACCTGGATCCATGAATTTTTTGAATACCATGCCTGTCCAGCTTCCATCCGATTGCTTGTTGCTGTAAGTAGACCTGCTGTCAACACCACCGGGGCCCCACCATGGCGCATAATTGAATCCTCTGAAAAGCTCGCCAGCCTGAATGACTGAAAGGCCCAAACGGGGATCCCTGTTCAGATAAGGATTTGCTGGGTCATACCCGGAGCCTGCATCATAGATGGCCTTCCCCGTTGTTCTCATTTCATACTTGTCAATATGGTTCAGTGTTGGATTGGTTCCGCCATAAGCAAGGGATGGCATACCCTCATAGGTATCCAATGAGCAACCGCAGTTTTGAAATACAAACCAAATGATCTCGGAAGCACTTCTGGAAGCAGAAGTAAACAATGTCTGGTAGTTGTTGAACAATGCTGCACCGTATTTGGTTGCCGTATCAATTGCCTGCTTATTCGCCAATGCTGCATCCTGCCACCTGGCAGTAAGCTTTGCAGGATTGTGCAATGGACTTGCGTAATAGAGCAGCAATCTTCCTTTCAACGCAACACTGATGGCCCGGTTCATCCGTCCAACGGTAGCCGCACTTGCGGGTGTCGGAGGAGGAAGATATTTTGTAACCGTATCCAACTCGTTTCTGATGAACTGTACTGTTTCATCCACCGTTTTTCTTGGCTGGTTGTAATCATCGGTATTACCAGACAATACCCCTGCGGTATTCATTACATTGGTAACCAATGGAACACCGCCATATCTTTTGAACAATTCAAAATAGTAAAATGCACGGAGGCCTCTGGCTTCCATTTTGGTTCGTAAAATGGTTGCCGCATCAATATCAGTAACCTTGTCTATGTTTTCGAGGTACATGTTACAGCGGCGAATTCCCTGGTACGAAACATTCCAGACATCATCAGGATTATAGTACTGGTTGAATGTACCATTGGTTACATTCCAACTGCCCGTCCATATAAAACTATTGGTTGCCTCATCTGAATAAGCGGCAAGGTATGAGGTGCCGGACCTGTTTGACCCCACACGCATATTGAATCCACTGTAATTTTGAAGGTAGCCATATGCTGCGCCAAGGACTTTTTCCGCTTCAACCCAGGTTTTAAAAACAGCATCCTGTGTAAAAGCTGATGATACTGAAAAATCTGGAGCCAGAAAATCTTTCGTGCACGATGCATTAAGCAAGATGATACCCATCAAGCCAATAAACACTTTTTTATAATTAAACATGTATTTCATTTTGATTATAGTGCTTAGAAGGTTGTATATATGGTGAAATTGTATGTCTGCAATTGAGGATACACATTGCCCGCAGAAGTCCTGATTTCAGGATCAAACCATTTGAAAGACGACCATGTGTAAATATTGGCAGCAGTAAGCGACAACCGCAATGCATCAACCCCTAAACGCTGAACAATTGTTTTTGAGAAATTATAACTCAGGGCAACATTCTTCAACCTGATATAAGAGGCATCCCTTACCCAGAAAGTTGAGTTCTGGAAATTGTTCTTGGCAGTTGATGAAGATTGTGTCAACCTGGGATAGGTTGCAGTAGCGGCAGTTGCAGGTGTCCAGCGACCCATGTGGTGATTGGCCACCTTGGCACTGTTGTAAAACTCCCATCCACCTTGTGAAGAAACAAGAAGACTGGTGTTGGTTACACCCTGGAACATCACATCGAGCTCAAAATTCTTGTATGAAATTCCATTGGTGATGGCATAGGTGATTTCGGGAAGATCTGGGTTGCCGATATTGCCCTGATCATATTGATCAATCTTGCCATCGCCGTTCAAATCCTTGTACTTGATATCGCCGGGAACAATCACCCCAAAAATGGATTGGTCTGCCCATTTGCTGATCTCTTCTTTTGAATTGAAAAACCCTTCTGCGATATAGCCAAACTTCTCACCGAAACGCTTGCCAGTCCTTTCCATCCAGGGGTATGGCCTTGGGGGTTCTGTCTGGTAAAGGATTTTGTTGCGGGCATAGTTGTAATTGCCTCCAATGTCAAAGGCAAAATCCTTGGAAAGACGCTTGTTGTATTTCACTTCCAACTCAAACCCCTTGTTTTCCATCTTTCCTACATTTACAGGAGGCGTATTGGCTTGACCAATCAAGGTCGGTACATCTTGCCTGATCAGAAGGATGTTGTCCCTCTTGTCATAAAAGACATCAAAATTGATGCTCAGGGCTTTGTTGAAAAACATAGATTCCAATCCAATATTGTGTTTCCAGGCTGTTTCCCAGGTTACATTTGGATTGCCCAGGTTCAACTCAAATGAACCACCAAGTGCATTGGCAGAACCTGACCCAAAACTATACCCAGTGGCTGCTCCCCAAGTATCAGGCAAATACAAATACCGCCTGCTACCAATGTTTGCATTACCTACTTTACCGCTGGACAACCTGAGTTTAAGATAACTGATCCAGGGTGCTTTCTTTTCCATCCAAGCCTCTTCTGTAATCAGCCATCCTGCTGAGAAAGCTGGGAAAAAGCCCATCCGCATTCCTTTGGCAAAATTCTCAGTACCATTATATCCTATGTTGGCCTCTGCCAGGTATTTCCCTTTATACGCATAGGTTGAACGGCCTGCATAACCCAGCTTGGAGAACGGGAAACTGCTACCGCTTCTTGTTCTGTCTGCAAAAAACAAGGCCAATCCAGTAAACTCATGTTTGCCTGCAAAAGCCCTTTTGTAATCAAATGCACTTTCAACATAGGTATGCTTGGTTGAGAAAGTGCTTACCCATGTAAATGCCAATGCACTTTCAGCTCCTCTGGCTGTATATACCGGACGGCCGCCATTGTTGAGTGAATAATCAAAAGCCTGGTATGTCTTTGACCTTCTCTCAGCATACTCAAAATAAGTATCGTACACAAACTTCGTACGAAATGAAAGACCGGGGGTAATCATGTCCAATTTTTGCTTCAAGTCCATGTTGGCTTCGATATCCGTACGGAAATTATTGGTAAAGCCTTTTCTCGCTATATCACCAATAAGGTTGGAATTGCCATAGAATGCACCAAGGGTACCATTGGGATTGTACACAGGTGCATGATTGGGCGCCCACCTTGCCATGTTCCACCAGAGCAAACTGGTGGCACCGCTACCATAATCCAATCCGTCCGAAGGCACCACCTGCTTGGCATGCTTTGCTGAAAGAGACATGGAGAAGATGGTGTTCTTGGTCAGTGAATAATCAATATTGCTCCTGAAATTGAAACGCTGGTATTTGGTATTGGTGTTGTAACCGGCAAATTTGGTCAATTCTGGCCTCAACAATCCCTCCTGATCAAGAAAAGTACCAGTAAGGAAATACTTCAACTGGGAAGTACCGCCCCTCACCGTTACGTTGGCCTGCAACTGAGGTGCAGAGGGCCTCAACAACGTATCGTACCAGTTGACATCCGGAAACAGATAGGGGTCAGAACCGTCTTTGTATTTTTGAAGTGCAGTAGCATCGTAAGGCATGAAATTGGGATCGCCCCCGTCGTTCAAGTAAGCCTCGTTGAACAAGGTAGAATAATCATAGGACTGTAGGTATTTTGGAAGCCTTGTAGGCCTTTGCATGGTGCGGTCTATCGAAACAGTCACCTTGGGTGCGCTCAAAATACCTCGCTTTGTGGTGATGATGATTACACCATTTGCACCCCTCACACCAAAAACAGCCGTTGCAGATGCATCCTTCAAAATGGAGATGTTGTCAACCTCATTGAAGTCCACTTCGTTGAACCTTCTTTCTACACCATCCACCAGAATCAAAGGTGTTTGACCGGCAGTATTAAAAGTACCGTATCCCCTGATCAACAACAAAGAGGCGTCGCCACCTGGCAAGCCAGACCTTTGCTGCGTAATCAAACCAGGGAGACGACCGGCAAGGGCATTCACAACGTTGGCGGTTGGCGTATTCTTCAAATCAGCCTGGCTCACAGAAACGATGGCCCCTGTTTGCGAGGCTTTTTTCTGGGTTCCAAATCCTACAACGATTACCTCACCCAATTCTGTATTTTTTGAAACAAGGTTTACCTCCGTGATATTGGTTGTATTTACTGTGATGGTCTTGCGCTGGTAACCAGTGAAACTGACTTCCAGGCTGGCTGGCAGGGATGCCACACTGACCATAAACATCCCGGAGGAATTGGTGAATGTCCCTTTTTTGGACTTTACATCTATAATACTGGCTTCTTCGAGGGGTTTCCCATTGTCCCCTTTTACCATTCCCTTGATTTGGACCTGGGCCATTGCCAGGCTGGAAAGGAAAAAGAGGCTGAGAAAAACAACTATTTTTTTCATGTTGATCAACGAAAGTTTGGGTTTGTTAAAGCGGTTGCGTGGTATTTGAGGGCAATTGTTTGGTGTCTCAAACATTGAAATTGTCATGCCCTGATGGATTTCATCTTGGTGAATGCATTGATTTTTGGTTTAATGAAGGAATGTTAAAGACTTGTGAAAGATAACAAATAAAATAAACATGAAAATTCAAAAAAATAAATATTTAACCGGTCTTAACAGAAAAATCATGCCATAAAAAAACCCCCTGGAAATCCAAGGGGCTATCATTCGTGATGCAGATTTATTAGTCAGGCATCAACGCTGCCAATTTCTGTTCAAGGGTTTTGTGCAGGTTCTCACTTGTTCCAAGTATTTTTAAAACGAACTTGCCATTGCGGTCAATCAGGAATTTGGTAGGATACCCGTTGATATCGTGAGACTTCGCAAGATCATTGATATCGGCATCATTCAACACATGCAACCAATCAATGCCATCTTCTTTGATGGCCTTTCGCCATGATGCATCTTGCTGCGCTTTATTCCCGCCAGCACTAAATGCTTCGTTGGAAATGCCAATGATCTCCAATCCCCTGGACTTGTATTTTGCATACAATTCCTTGAGTGCCGGATGGCTTTTGCGGCAGGGCACACACCAGCTTCCCCAGAAATCCAACAGGATGATCTTTCCTTTCAAATCTGCAGTATTGACCTGTTTACCATCTACGCCCACCAATGAAAAGGGAATCATGGGCTGACCGATAGCAGTCCTGCGATTGCTCTCCACTTTAAGCCCAAGGCTTGTATAGGCCTTGGTATCTTTGTAGCGTTGGTCGATGGCGGAATATCGCCTGTACATGTCTTCGTTGGACATCACAAGAAAAAGATTGGTAAGCATCAGAACGCTTGAAAATGATGCAGGATGTGCATCGATGAACTTCATCCGTATCTGTTGGTTCTCTTTGCGAAGCACCGAAAGCTTGCCCATAATGACTGCATTGCCAACCGTATCTTTTGCATTCAACTTTCTGTTGAGTTCTTTTTGCAGTTCCCAATATGCGCGGTTGAATGCAATCTCATCTTTCCGGTATGTTTCGTAGTCAACAATTTCTTTGTCCTTGGATTTGATGCTTGAGGCATATGCTTCTTTTGCATCACCAGTAATGGTGATGGCCGCATTGGTAAGCACAAACATGAGGAATGGAGGCGCTGATGCAGCTTTGCCTACACGCAGTATCAAGGTTGAATCCAACACTTCCATGCGCACAATCTGTGGTTCATCCACCCTGCCTTCCCAAAGCACAACCCCTTTCTTGTTGGCCACAAGTGTATCGTAAATGTTCTTGCCATTTTTAAAATAGGATGCCTTGACCTTGTTGTTGCCCAACTGATCAAATTTGGCTTTCACGGTGAATCCCTCTTGTGCGATGATGAACACAGGCAATAAAAAAAGAATGAGCGATGCTAATTTTTTCATGATGAAATTTCTTGCTTGTAAATAAAGGTTATTATTGGTTATCAGGCATGCCCGGATTCAATCGCAGAATCGCTGGCGGTATGCGCATCACAAGCCGCTCTGCCTTGAGGGTATAGGTGGCTCCATCCAATGAATGAGTAGCATCAACATTGTTGTACTTGGTATCATTCCATAGACGCCTCATGTCGAACCACCTGAATCCTGTACCTGCAAACTCACGCTTTCTTTCATCCAAAATTGCTTTGACGACGGCATCCTGGGTAGTTGCCACAACTGTTGCCTCAGCCAATGGCATCCTTGTTTTCCTTAGCGTTTCCAAATCGGCCTTGGCACCTGCAAGGTCATTGGCCCTTGCCTTGCACTCAGCAATCATCAAATACAAATCTGCCAAATTGGGTCCCCAATTGATTGAAATGGGACCATTCCGCTGTTGGCCTGCAAGACCGGGGGCGGGAACTGCATTGTTTGTACTGTTGTTGAAAAAGAATTTCTTCCGCTGGTCGTTTGTGCTGAACAGACTGTAAACATTGGGCTTCAGGTAGACGGTATTTCTTGCCGTAGCAAAATTCAAGCTCATTGTTTTGAGGTAGATATTTTCATTGCTAAGGGTTTGGGCAGGGTATTTATTGGCGCCCAACCATGCCTGACCTGTCGTAATCCAGCTTGGCATGACTGTATTATAGTTGTACAATGAAACCCCTACAGTATGGTTGGGCATAGAGGCAAGAGACAAATTCAATTGAACAAGTGCATTGGCATAATCACCCATCCAGAAATAGGTTTGTCCCAACAAATAGTAACCTGCAGTTTGTGCCAACCTTGCTCTGTTAACGGTGCGAACCGGCAAATCAGGAATGGATGCCTTTAATTCATTGATGATAAAATCATATACCTCCTTTACCGTTGCCCTTTTGAAATTGGAAGCACCAGCATCTGCAACAGCTACAATAGGAATACCCAAATCGGTCGATGCTGTTGAGGCATTGTATGGCTTTGCAAAATAGTTGACCTGAAAGAGATGCATATACGCCCTGTTGGCCTTTGCTTCTGCCAACAATTCCTTTTTTTGCTGGATTGTACCATCAGTTGCATCCATCACACCATTGGCAATGACATTGTAGATATAGTTCTGTGAATAGAATGTTCCCCATTCGCTTGATTCATCCTCTTCCTGGAACAGGTCATCTTTCCATTGGTAAGCATTCTGATAAGCCAGCGGCTGCGTACTCAAATAGGCTGCACTTGAAAAAACATCATCAGACATCAGCACCGGTGCTCCGGGATATCCAATGATAAAAGGCAAGCTTCCCGGAACACTCCTTACGTTGATCAGACCATAAAGATTGGTATTGTTGAAAAGCCCGTTGTAATGATCAATTCTTTTGATCAGGTCAAGTCCTTTCGGCTCAACATCAAGAAACTTTTTACACCCTTGAAATCCTGTCATGAGTGAAAGCAGCACCAGTGCACTAAGCAATATTCTTTTCATGATAATTTTCTTTTTGCTTTGTTATTTGAATGTGGTCCTGAAACCAATGGTATAGAAAGCAGGCATCCTTCCGTTTCTGGTACCTGTGCTCAAACTGAAGTATTCCGGATCAATGTTTGCGTTGTTGTTTTTCCACAACATCACATTGTTGACCTGCGCATAAATAGAACATTCAGACATGCTCAATTTGCTGGCTACAGCCGTTGGAATGGCATAATTCAGTGTCATGTCGCGCAATTTCGCATAGGCAGCACTCACAACATGGGTATTGGCCTGTGTATAAATGTTCAGCAGGCGCAAGCCATTCTGTGCAGTATTGCCAGTATAGCGGGGCACATTGGTAATCAGCTGATCACCAGGTTTCTGCCATCTTTCTGCAAGATAGATCGGTACATTGGTAGACAATCGGCCCGTAAAGAACTGGTTGACATCCCGGCGCATTACATTCCCAAAATTATACACGACCAAAAAGGAAAGCGTGAAATTTCCATAGGTCAGGTTATTGGTAATCCCACCATACCAAAGCGGCTGGGTGGTTCCCATGTACATAGGATCAGCGATGGTAAAATCACCCGATCGACGGGCAGAGTCCTTCCCATTGGCCTTCAATGCAACAGGATTTCCAAATCCATCCAGCCCTGCATAGTTGTAAGCAAACAAACCGTAGGCAGAATATCCTTCTGTGAACGTTGAATTGACTTTTGAAGCCGCAGTCTGCGTTAAAGCAGACTTCAGGCTGAGAATCTTGTTCTCATTGTATGAGAGCGTGAAGTCAGTTGTCCATTTGAATTTTTTGCTTTGGACATTGCTGGTGTTAATTTGAATTTCAATTCCCTTGTTCTCAAGATTCCCCAGGTTGTTGTAAGCAAATGACCAACCCGTTGTGGGATCTGCAGGCTGAAAGCCCAAGAGATCAGTTGTATTTTTCTTGTAGACATCAACCGATCCTGAGATCTTGTTGCCAAACAATGCAAAATCAACACCAATGTTGGTTGTGGCCGTTCTTTCCCATCCAATCTTTTCGTTGCGGGGATACAATACATTGTACCCAGTTCCGAGTCCAGAGAAGTAGGCAACGTTGGCCGCTGTCACAATATCATATGGCCCGCCTGAGCCGGGATTGGGAGCATTTCCACCCAATCCATAGGTCACCCGAAGGTTGAGGTTATTGATGTTGTTTGCCTTGAAAAAGGATTCCTTGGAAATATTCCATGCACCACCCAAACTCCATATGGGCTTGTATTGCAAACTCCTGTCGGTACCAAACAAGTTGGACTGATCAACACGGATGCTGCCATTCAATGTGTATTTCCTGTTGTATGTGTATGCAGTGTTGGCATAGGCAGATACAAAACGCTTCTCGATTTCAGAATAAGTAACCGGCCTTGAATTCAATACATTGTTGGTTGTTCTTGATGGCTGATAGTTGACCGGAGCCACAACACCCCTTACTGCCAAAGAATCTTCATTGTACAACGCATAGGTCATGGTTTGAAAATCATACCCACGCCTGTAGTTCTGAACACCTGTATTCAGGTTGTTCCTGAGTTCTGTACCTGCGATGGCAGTCACCTGGTGTTTCTGTGCGAAGATCCGGTCAAAATTCAACTGGTTCCTCACTGTCCAGGCTACAGCTGAGGTATTCTGCGTGCTGTAATGACCTCCTGTTTTGGGAAGATAATACGTGGGCGCAACACCCGGGGCACCTCCCGCTTTTGTAAAGTACACCAACTCATCCCTGACCTTGTAGGAATTTTGGTTGTAGTATTCATATCCATCTGTATTGGCCTTCTGGTATTGGGCCCTTGCTTCGTACGTCAATCCCCTGAAGAGTTTAATGGTAAGACCAGCATTGATGCGGGCTGAAAAATTAACCTTGTCGTTCAGGGTATTTGCGGTTTCCCCCAATGGAACATAATCCAGGTTGACCAAACTTTGCGCCTCAGAACTAGCCCTGAATTCTTCCTGGCGCTTCAAATAGGCTTGCGAAAGAGGATTGCCCTGGGCATCTGCAAACATGGCATAAGGAAGATAGTTGCTATTGGTTCCTGGAAGATCGCTCAAGAGGAAATTCTTGGTTTTCTCATACGCGATATTGGTGATGATGTCCAACTTGATGGCAGGCGAAAATGTAAAATTCTGCCTCAGGTTCATCTGGTATCGGCTGAGGTCGGTCTTTTTGTCGTTTTTATCCAACGTGTAAGCGAGCGATCCATAATAGGAATGAAACTTGCTGCCCCCATCAAAGTTCAAACTGTTGTTGACCAGCATGGATGGCTGCGTTAAATATTGGTTGATTTGTCCACGGTTGTTGTATTGCGCCAATGAATCAAACCTTGAACCGGCCAATGATGCACTGATCAGCCCTCGAGAGAGGTCGTACTGAATCCGCTCATGTGGAGGTATGATGGGCGTGGCACCAATAAAGTTGGTCACCGTAGCCCAGGGATAATCTGTTGCTGAGAAAATACCCTTTGCGGATTCCAAAAACTGTGATGTTCCCATCATGTTGAAATATTCCAGATCAGGACTACCCCTGAATGTGGTAAACGCGTTGAACTGCAGCCTGATCTTCTGTGGCTGGTTCGTGCTTTTGCCTTTTTTTGTTTCGATGACGATAACCCCGTTGGCAGCAGCCGCACCCCAAATGGACGCTGCTGTTGCATCGCGCAATACTGTCATTGATTCAACATCCTGCGGATTGATCAGCGTAGACACTGAAGCATAATCACTGATGGGAACCCCATCCACCACAATCAATGGTGACCTTGAAGCCTGAATGGTGGTAAGCCCCCTGATCAGGAACTTTTCATTGCTCGCGCCGTAGTTGACGGAAAGCCCTGGAACCAAGCCCTCCAGACGATCCACCACATTCATGCTCAGGCTTTTCTTATTGATGTCTTCATTGTTCACTGTTGAGAATGAGCCGGTACTCCTTTCCCTTGGCAAGGCCTGGTAGCCTGTATACACCAAGGCAATTGATTTTAGGTTCTGGGATTGCGGAACCAACTGGATATTGATTGATTTGTTTCCTCCCAATTTATAGGTAGCCACTCCATAGCCGATATAAGACACAACAATCGATTGACCCGGATCTGCATCAATGCTGAATTGACCATCCTTGTTGGTAACAGCCATCTTGTTGGTTTCTTTCACGGTGATGGTAGCGCCTTCCAACGGAAGGCCCAGGGTATCTGTCACCCGGCCTGAAATGGTATTCTGCAGCGTTGCGTTTTTAAGGTTCAGTGTCACTTGCTGCGAATAGGTACTGGCGGAAACCTGCAAAAAGGCTGCCAACAACATCACCGCAGTGAACTTCATTTTGAGCAGGCTTTTAGACCTGTTTCCTGCGCGGAAATCCAGGAAACCCTTCTTCTCTACATGCATAATATTGGTTGTTTTGGTTTATGATCAATATATAGTCTACCACAAAGATAAACAATGCCTTAGGTGCCTGATAGGTAAGGCACGAAAGACACACTCCATATTTTCTATCGCAAGAAGGGAAGTTTTAGTATTCCCATCGAGCATTGGCGGCATGCCCTAAAACTACGAATTAAGTATTAAATACCTAGATTGTATTGAAATCAAGCTGAAAACGCTTGAGTATTGCTTAACGGGTATATTTGGAAAAGATAAAATAAGCAAACATCCAAATGGTTTAATTTTGCATGTTCAACTGAACAACCATTGAGCCTTCCCTATTCCCATCAAATTTATTGCCATACCGATGCGCTGCCCATTTCCTGGGATTTGCTGGCGAATGACAATATTTTCCTGTCCAAAAAATACCTGGAGGCCTTGGAAAAGGCAGCTCCATCCAACATGACCTGCCATTTTATCGGGGTTTTCAGCGGAAATGAACTGGTTGCCATTGCTTTGTCCCAATTCCTGGACCTTAATTCGATTGATTGCTATGGGAACAAAAACCAGGTCAAACATCTCTCCCTTAGAAACTACCTGTTCAGAAAATATTCCTCCAGGATCCTGGTGATGGGCAACAACATGCTGAGCGGACAAAATGCCTATGCCGTTTCAGATACAGCAAACATACCCGATGTGCTTCAAGCCCTGAAGCATGCTGCAGATGCACTGAAAGCGGATTTCAATGCCAAGGGAATCGATATCCACCTTACCACCTTCAAGGATTTTCAATCCACAGAAATGGATGATTTCAAGATGCCCGCATTCAAGGATGACCTGCGGTTTTCCGTGCAACCCAACATGGTGCTGGCGCTCAGCGATGCGTGGAAGTCTGAGCAGGATTATGTCAACACCATGTCTAAAAAATACAGGACCCAATTCAAGCGCTGCCGAACGAAGGCAAAGGGAGTTGAAAAAAAGGAACTTTGTTTGGCAGAGATCATAGAACAAGAAGACAAGCTGCAAGAGCTCTATCTCCATGTAGCCAGCAATGCCCCCTTCAATACTTTTTACCTGCCCAAACAGCACTTCAGTGTACTGAAACAGAAGCTTCTTTCTGATTTCATGTTGGTTGGTTATTTTTTGGATGAGCAGCTCATTGGCTTTAAAACCATGATCCGCAATGGAAACGTGCTGGACACGTATTTTTTAGGGTATGATGACACCATCCAAAAAGAAAAAATGTTGTACCTGAACATGCTCTATGACATGACCAGCCATGCCATCCACAATGGTTTCAGCAAAATTATTTTTGGCAGAACTGCTCTTGAAATCAAAAGTTCAATTGGAGCAAAGCCTGAAGAGATCATTGGATTGATGAAACACAGCAGTAAAATCATCAACCGCTTCCTGCCCTTTTTCTTCAATTACCTTGAGCCGAAAACAGTTTGGCAGGAACGGAACCCGTTTCAAACTTCTTCGCGATAAACGACAAGACTTCAAATGCAATCTCGGCCATCCTGTTTCCCTTGTTGTCCAACAGGGGATTGATCTCGGTAAATTCGATGCAACAGACCTTCCCGCTGTCCATCAACAAATCAATGATGTTGATGATCTCCATCGGATAAAACCCTGTGGGAACGGGGGTTCCCGTTCCGTAAGAAATACTGTCGCAATCCATGGAGTCTACATCAAATGAAATGTAGATGACATCACAATCCTGCAATTGCTTCAGGCAGGTTTCCACGCAGATTGAAATCTTTTTCTCCCGCATCTCATCAACCCTGTAATGCAATATCCCTTCTTGACGGATCAACGCATCTTCAGCCCGTTCAAAATCACGCAGACCAAAATACACCAAATGCCCAGGCCGAAGCTTGGGTCCATCTATGCCAATGTTTTTGATCTTTCTCCAAAAATATTCGGTTGCTGCTTCAATGGGATTGAGTTGGTGTTCGAGATTGTCCATACCCAGCACAGCAGCCAGGGGCATGCCATGGATATTCCCAGATGGGGAGGTATAGGGTGAATGGAGATCGGCATGTGCATCCAGCCAGATGACGCCAAGGGTATGATGCGGATTGGCGGCTTTTATACCGCTGATGGTACCTAAGGCAGAGGAATGATCTCCAGACAATACAATGGGGAAATGATTCGTTTTGATGGAAGTACGTACAGCATCAGCCACCCTTTCACACTGTTCATACACATGTTCAATGCGCTTGGCGGAAGGATTGGTGTTTTTGTTGTAGATGCTTTCGTTGTGCGTCTCTACATCAACATGTTCATGGCGATGAAAAAAATCATCCCCCTTGTTGATGGACGCAATTTCCATGGCATCTATCCCCATGTCAGAACCCCTGGTGCCTGCGCCAATATCAGACCTGTTCTTGATGAGTTGAATGTTCATGACACTAAATTAACCGGGATTATTGAAAACGACCCGTTTAATGGATAATCTTGCTGTTAATTTTTAAAAAATGTGATGCCATATAAAACAAAGGGGCTTGATGATTTATCCTTATTTTCATGGTTACCCCTAGAGGCTTTGCAGGTGGGGCTTTGGCGATGTATACCAAAAAGCCCGATGAGAAAAAAGCCTATCGTTTTGAGCGCCGACCTCCGTTGAATTTTCGCAAGTGGTAGGTAAAACTCAACAAGAAATACCTGTTCAGCACCTCCTGGCGCACGTCTTCAATATAGTTGAGCTCAACATTTCTGTAGATGCTCTTGTTCGCATTCAGCAGATCAAACATGGTGAGCCTCAACTCTGCTTTCCTTGCCTGCCCAAAGAGTTTGGCAACACCTGCATTCCATAGTGGAATAGATTGGTTGATGGCTGAAGCATTGCCCCTGAACATGATATAATCGAAGTCGTTGGTGAACAGCCAACCTTTTTTGGTATTGATGGTTGGTTCTGCAGAAATACGGTGGTTGTAAAAATTGGCATTCTTTCTTCCCGCAATGGTGTACTGGATAAAATTAACAGTTGAATTGCCCGAGAGTCCAAGATCAAGCCAGTCTTTCAGGTTCAAATTAAAGTTCAAGCGACCACCATAGGTATTGCGGAATGTATAGCCTTTCACATCATTGAACAGGCTCACCTCCTTGCTGTTGTTGATCCAGGACATGATGTTGATGGAAGATTTGGGATTCTTCATCGAGATGCTGTAATAAATATTAACCCCCGATGCATAAGCGCCATCAAGGTTCAATGGCTTGATGTATTGGGCTCCATTGGGCAATGAGTAACCATCCACCAGCAGATTGGCCCCAGTCGTGTTCAGGGTAATGGCATTGGATATTTTTCTTGCCGTAGTCGATGCATTCATGGTGACGGAAAGATTGTTGGTCTTTCGCTTGTTCAAAAAACTATAGGTCGCTTCCAGACTGTTGGTAAATTCCTGCTTCAACAAAGGATTGCCTGCGCGCACATACATGATGCTGCTGTTGTTGACCACGTCCTGCAGCTGGGTCACATAGGGTTGTACTGTAAACCCACGGTAATTCAGCCGCAAACTCTGTGAACGTCCTTTCCTATATTGAAGAAAAAAACTGGGAAACAGGTCTACAAAAGAATTCTTAAGATCAGATTTGGTGGTCTTGTTGTTGCTGGTCAGTGTCGCTTTTTGCACGGCCAATCCGGCAACATAGTTCCAGAGCGGGCTAACCTGCCTGCGGTAACTGACGCCACTCCTGTGGGCCTTGTTGTCATTTTCAAATGCATTGGTCAGGCTTGGCACAATGATTGTATATACTCTGGTCAACTTGTCCAATTTATTGGCCTGTTGATCTGATCTTCCTGCATTGTAGCTATACTTATAAGAAAATTCGAGTTGGGATTTGATGCTCAAAGGCTCGGTATAAGAAAGGCTGGCACCGTATTTCATTCCATCCGTATATGTTTCAGTCACCTGATCCAGTGTATCAACGCCCTTGTTGTAACGGTTGTTGAAAGATAAATTCCTGGATTCGCGTTCGCTGTCATTTGCACCATGGCTAAGATAGAGGCTCGTGGTTCTTCCGCGTTTTTTGAATTTATGGCGATAGAGGATGCTGCTGTACACATTGTATCCCTGGCTGAAATATTTGTTTACCGTACTGAGGGCATTGATGGGCAAAAGTTTTCCTTTGGTAGTAGTGGAACTGGAACTGCTTGACACGTCAGACAATTGGCTGTTGAAACTCAACTTGATCAAAATTGTATTTGAGCTATCAAACATGTGATCAATCTCTATGTTGGCCTTGTGATTTTTATTCGTGCTCCCAGAAAATATTTTACTGGAGTTGTAAAGGGATGAATCATTGACCACATATGTTTCACGCAAACGGTCTCTGTTGGTATTCGAAAAAATATCACTGTAAAAATAACTCCCACTCAGTTTTGTGGTCTTTCCCCATTGGTCATCATAATTCAATCCACCACCCTTGGTTGTGGAGATGCCGCTGGCGTTGCCGTTAAATACATTGGTGCTCCCGTTTGGCGAAGCGCTATTGCCCCCTCCGGCCTGTCCACCCGTTCCCAGAAAATCCTGCACTGAAAAATTCTGGTTGTTGATATTGTTCATCTGTCCAATGAAAGAAAATTTCTGGTCTCCATTGAGCCTGTTGGCACTTACTGCATGGGCATACCTTCCTTCGTTTCCAAAAGCTGCACTTCCCTTGCCAAAAAATCCTTTTTTCCTGTCTTTTTTGGTGATGATGTTGATGGTCCGGATCCTGTTGCCATCATCAAAACCACTGAATGCACTTTGATCGCTTACCGCATCAATCACCTGAATTTTTTCAATGATGTCTGCAGGAAGGTTCCTGGTGGCCATCTTGGGGTCATTGCCATAAAAGGGTTTGCCATCCACCAAAATCCTGGTCACGGGCTCTCCCTGCGTTTTGATGGATCCATCCCGCTCCACTTCTATCCCCGGCATTTTTTTCAAGAGGTCTTCGGTGGAGGCATTCGGAATCGTCTTGAACTGACTGGCATTGAATTCAGTGGTGTCTCCATTGATGGCCATGGCAGCAGCCCTGATGATGATGCCATCCAGCACGGTAGAAAACTTTACCATTGGGATAATACCCATATTTTTTTCGGAGGTTTCTGCACTCAATACAAAGGGCTCGTCAACCTGCTGGTATCCTGAGTAGGTTATGCGGAGGATGTAATCCCCAAAAGGGAGATTGTCAATCTGAAAATATCCATTGGAATTGGACATGCCATACCTCAACAAGGTAGAGTCCTTTCCTTTCAATACTGAAACAGTAGCCCCTTTCAATGCAAGGGTGGAATCCTTCAACGTACCCTTCACCAGGCCCGTCTGGTTAGACTGGGCCAACAGCACTGCAGGTGTTGCACAAATAAACATAAAAAAAAAGCGAAAAATAAGCCTCATCTGAAGCATGAAAATATTCACTTTCCGTTTAAAATGCTTCATTTTATTTGGGAAATTGATCAATTCTTTTGAAAAACCAAAACAGCAAAGGCTTTTCACTGCATAATTGTATAAATTAGTGGAATCAACATCATCATTGAATATGAAATCATTTTTGCTTGCTCTTTCCTTTTCCTTTTTTGCCATTCTTGCCATCGCACAAAACTGGAAGCCCGCTGGAGATAAAATAAAAACAGCATGGGCAGAAAAAATTGACCCCAACAATCCACTGCCAGAATACCCCCGCCCTCAACTGGTGCGTGAGCAATGGCAGAACCTGAACGGATCCTGGGACTATGCCATTCTTCCCAAAGGAAGCAACGAGCCCAGTGCATTTGATGGGAAAATCCTGGTTCCCTATGCCGTTGAATCCAGCCTTTCAGGGGTACAGAAAATGGTGGGAGACAAGAACGAACTCTGGTACCACCGCAGTTTTACTGTTCCTGCAACATGGAAAAACAAATCTCTCGTGCTTCATTTTGGGGCTGTAGACTGGAAGGCCGATATCTGGATCAATGACATCAAGGTGGGCGCTCACCAGGGCGGCTATGCCCCTTTCAGCCTCGACATCACCCCATTCATTGTGAAAGACAAGGCACAGAAGCTGGTTGTCAAAGTATGGGACCCTACCGACCAGGGGTTTCAGCCCAGGGGCAAACAAGTGAACCTTCCCAAAGGGATCTGGTATACGGCTGTAACAGGCATCTGGCAAACGGTTTGGCTTGAACCGGTTGATGCATCGCATGTATCTGCATTGAAAACAGTGCCCAATATCGATGGTGGAAACATTGCTGTACTGGCTTCTACCATTGGCACATCAGCCAACGACCTCATTGAAGTGAAGGTGATGGAGAATGGCAAATTGATTGGCACGGGCAAGGCTGTGGTGGGGCAGGAAGTGACCGTTGCTGTTCCCAATGCAAAATTGTGGAGCCCTGAATCGCCGTTCCTTTACGACATGGAAGTATCCATCTTGCACAATGGCATTGCAACGGATAAACTGAAAAGCTATGTTGGGATGCGCAAGATATCGACCAAGGCTGATGCCAATGGCATCCACCGCATGCAGCTGAACAACAAGGATTATTTTCAGTTAGGCCCACTTGACCAGGGATGGTGGCCTGACGGACTCTATACTGCAGCTACTGATGAGGCCCTTTTGTATGATATCAAAAAAACCAAAGACCTTGGATTTAACATGATCCGCAAACATGTGAAAGTGGAACCGGCCAGATGGTATTACCATTGCGATCGTGAAGGGATACTGGTTTGGCAGGACATGCCCAGCGGAGATGCCAACCCCAAATGGCAGACACGCAATTATTTCAATGCCCAGGAATTGCAACGCAGCCAGAAATCAGAACAGAATTTCATCCAAGAGTGGAAAGAAATCATGGACCTGACCTATTCCAATCCATCGGTTGTGGTGCTGGTGCCTTTCAATGAGGCATGGGGACAATTCAAGACGCCGGAGATCGTGGAATTGACCAAGAACTACAACCCTTCGAGGCTTGTCAATCCTGCCAGCGGAGGCAACCACTATGATGTGGGCGACATGATTGATATCCACAACTATCCTGAACCTGTGATGGGCTTGTTTGATTCAAAACGCGTCAATGTTTTGGGCGAATATGGCGGCATTGGTCTGATTAAAGACAACCATGTATGGGAAAACAACCGCAACTGGGGCTATGTGCAATACAAGACAAGCGAAGAAGCCACCAAGGCCTATGTGTCTTTTGCTGAAAAGCTTAAAAAACTCATCCCGTTTGGATATTCCGCTGCCGTCTATACCCAAACCACTGATGTCGAAAGTGAAATCAATGGTCTGATGACCTATGACAGAAAGATCATCAAGCTGGATGAGGCTGCAGTCAGAAAAATAAACCAGGAAGTGATTGCAACACTGAACAAATAACCAAGATCCTTCTGAGAAAACTTGGTTTTCCCAGAAGGATTCTTCTTTTATTTTCGGAGTACTTGTCCGGCCTTGATCATCTCTTGTTCCAACACATCATAAGGAACCTGTTGCACATTGATTTTCTTGTCAATGGCCAACGCTGCAGCCATGGCTGCTGATTGCCCCAGTATCATGAACACGGGCTCCATCCGGATAGAGCCATAGGCAATGTGTGAACTGGATACGCATACGGAAACCAGCAGGTTTGAACATTCTTTTTCTTTGGGCAAAATCGCGCCAAAGTCAATGGAATAAGGACGATCAGGTTTTACCCCGATATCCCCTTCATTCTGGATATATCCCTCAGCCGTCACATAGCGTTGCGTATTGTGGGAATCCAGGGAATAGGATCCCATGCCAATGGGCCTTGCGATGGCTGTCTTGCCCAGTGCATCTTTTTCCGTCATCACAAAATCACCCAACATCCTCCTGGCCTCTCTGACATAGAGCTGATAAGGCCATCCGCCATTTTCAATGAACTCATCTTTGGCCAAACCATAGGTATTGAACTGTTGCCGGATCTCCTTGGGTACAGCAGGATCATTGGCCATGAAATAGAGATAGCCTTTTTGGTATCGCTCATGTTCCAGGATGATTTCCTTTCGGCGCACATAAGAAGCATCAGGATAATCTTGGTTGCCTCCAATAAAATCACTGCTGAAAGGTCCGTGGTTGTTGGTATCTGTTTTTTTGTTGGGAACTGCATCAAACTTGGGAAATACATCGCGCCAGCCTGCTGCAAAAAGCCGCGAAAGAATTTCATATCGCTTGGGATCATACCCTTCCGGCTTGGGAAATGGAATGCTGTTTTCGGGATTGGCACTCATGCACAAACGGTAACAGTAGGCTTGAATTTTGTTGTCGCCATCACCCTTGTTTCCTGGAGGCGCAGCGCTGACTTCTGGGAGCAAGCCGCTTGAAGGGTTTCCCGGAATGTTGTAGGGATCAATCTTTTGCTTGAAATGGTGCGCGTGATGGAAGACTTCCGTCTGCACCCCATTCCATTGTTCTCCATAGTGTTGGGTGGATTCCCTGCCCACGGTATATCCCACTCCTGAGGCTGCCATCAAATCCCCCTCATACGTGGCATCAATAAATTGCTTGCCCACAAACACAGCCCCATCAAGGGTTTTGAAGGAAATGATCTTGTTGTTTTTCATGGTTACACCACCTGGAGAACGATCCAGCCACCTGTCTCGATAGACCATGATGTTGTTCTCCCTGATCATGTTTTCAAATGCCGCTTCAGCAACATGCGGCTCAAACAACCACATGGTTTTATAAGCCGTATCATTGGCCACAGTTCCCTGACCCTTGTTGCCAAAGGCTGATCTTTGCTGCCATTTCCAGGCACTATCGGTCTGGTAATGGTTGTACAAACGGTGGTAAAAATTCCTTGCCAATCCGCCAATCACTGTCTTGTCACCGGTGTCGGTATAACCCAATCCATTGGAAGAGAGCCCGCCTAAGTGAAGATCAGGAGAAACCACCACCACCGATTTCCCCATTTGTGCAGCCTGCACGGCAGCAATGACGGCAGAAGATGTTCCACCGTAAATGACGATGTCTGCTGTAATTTTTCTGTCCAAAGACAGGACCTGTCCATCTTTCAACAACTGTGACTTGAGTTGATCGTAGCCGAGGTCCTGCACGTCTATCTTGCGTTCCAGGGCCATCACTGCTGCGGTTCCTGCTGTTTGTCCCAACACCATGTACACAGGTTCCATGCGAATGGAACTATAGGCCACATGCGAAGCCGACAAACAGACCGGCACCAGCAAGTTTGAACACTCTTTTCTTTGGGGGATGATAGAACGGTAACTGATTCCATAATAGGTTGACTTCTGTTTTCCATAGCCTCCTTCAATCCTCACCTTGCCTTCTGCATCCACAACGCGGGCAATAAAATGACAGTCCAGGGGATAGGTTGCAATGGCAACAGGATCGGCCACAGGCCTTGATCCGTTGCAGTTTTGTTCTGTCATGACATAATCGCTGATCATCCTTCTTGCCTCTCT
Source organism: uncultured bacterium (assembly GCA_903834825.1). GTDB lineage: Bacteria > Bacteroidota > Bacteroidia > Chitinophagales > Chitinophagaceae > Pollutibacter. The sequence continues at coordinate 32,399 of CAILKQ010000039.1, forward strand.
TACATATACCTGGTAAGGAAAATGATCAGTGTCCAGGTATTCATCCTTGGGCCATCCCCAGGTTTTCATTTCTGTTCTCATGGCAAGGGGCAAACGCTCATCATTGCCCAGGAACCAAAGCAGGCCCATGGAATAAGCCTTGTGCTGTGCAGCAATCTGCAGACGGGTGGAATGGTTGGCATTGGGCCATGCATAAGAATTTCCTACAAAATTGCCCTGGTTCGTATCTGTCTTTTTGTTGGGCATGGGAGTGAAAGAGATGATGCTGCTCAGTGAAATATCCGGATTGAGTGCAATCACTCTTGCCAAAAACTCATACCACAGCGGATTGTATTGGCTGGGCTTGGTAACATCGATTTTATTGGCCGGATCATTGGTGAGGGTAAGGCGGTAACAATAGGTCTGCGTCCTATCATCCCCAGTTCCATTAGGGCCTGCAGGCTTTGCATCAATAAAAGGAAGCAGGCCACTGTTTGGATTTCCGGGAATCACATAGGGATCAATGGAGGTTTTGCCATTGCCTACAACTGCACCCATCCTGATACCATTCATGGTTTCGCCATAGGTGGCATTGCTTTCACGACCAACCTTAAAGGAGACACCAGCCATGCGCATAAGGTCACCCTCATAACTGGCATCAATGAACATTTTTGCGCCAATCTTTAATCCGCTTTCCATGCTGATGGTCTTCAACCGTCCGTCTTGTTTGAGGGGTGCCGACTTGAGGTTGATGCGCTGGTTGTAGATCACTTCAACACCATGATCCTGCAACATCTGCTTGAAGATCTTTTCACCTACCCCAGACTCATAGACCCACTGCATTTTAAGAGAATCATTTTTACCAGTATAGGTTCTTTTTTTAGACCGTTCAAAATATTCGGTACGTCCCTCCACACGCCAGGCAGATGAATCCAAGTAATGGGTATAGACCCTTTGGTAAAAGTCTTTGGTGAAACCACCTGCAATCCTGAAATTATTCAAATCAGTTGCAGTGAGCCCTGAAGTGGCCATTCCTCCCACATGATTATTGGTACTGACCAGCACCACCGATTTTCCCATCTTCGCCACTTGCAAAGCGGCTGTGATGCCTGCGGGCGTTTCTCCATACACGCAAACATCAAAAACCCTTTCTTTTGCAGTTGACCATGAAAAAATAAAGAAGGTTAACAAAGGGATGCCGAGCAATCGTTTTAGCAGGTTTTGGAGGCAGAACATCATTAGGGAATTTTTATGCGCTCAATTTATTGCATTCTGCTTTCTATGGATTGATTTTCAGGGTATATTTTATTGTAAAAACCAATCAAAAAATGCGCAGTACATTTGCCATCTAAATCATTCCCGTGTACCAAGAAGCATTTGAAGCCATTGTCAACAGCAGGAGATCCAACCGCAGTTATGACCCAGCAGTGGAAGTTCCCGATGAGGTCATCAGGAAAAGCCTGGAGCTGGCCATTTTATCCCCCAACAGCAGCAACATGCAGTTGTGGGAATTCTATTGGATCAAATCTGAGGAACTGAGGGAAAAATTCACACCGCTTTGCTTGGGGCAATCAGCGGCAAAGACGGCCAAGCACCTGATGGTATTCGTTACAAGGCAAGACCATTGGAAAGCCCATGCCAAATGGAATTACAACAATTTTAAGGCTACTATTGTCGATAATGCACCCACCAAAAGACAGCAGCGCGGCTTGGATTATTATGGCAAGTTGATGCCCGTGGTGTATGCCCAGGATTGGTTTGGTTTCATGACGTTGATTAGAAAAATGGTGTGTTTCATCAAGGGCTTCAACAATCCTTTCGCCCGCATCTCCGGCAGCAGTGATCAAAAAGTGGTTGTGCACAAATCATGCGCACTCGCGGCCCAAACCTTCATGCTGGCCATCTCTGCCCACGGATACGATACCTGCCCGATGGAAGGCTTTGATTCAAAACGTGTAAAAAAATTGATGGGGCTTCCAGCCGGTGCTGAAATCAACATGATTGTATCGATAGGAAAAGGCACAGAGAAAGGGATTCACGGTGAGCGAAAAAGACTGCCTTTTGAAGAGGTGGTTTTTGTACGATAAGCTTTCCTGTCAACCCTTTTACTTCCTGTATTGATCAATCTACAGCCTCAGCTTTCAAAACCTTGATGTCTTTGGAGAGCTGTTCAATGTCCAGCTCGAGCGTACCATTGTAGATACCCCTGATCCGTCCTGTCTTGTCTACCAGCAACACATGTTCCGTATGCAAAAAATCTGTGCTGTCTTTGGTGAAGCCCAATGCTTCTTCCGCAAAATAAGACCTGCGGGCAAGCGTATAGATATCTGCCTTGGAGCCTGTCAGCAAATGCCAGTTGGAAGCAATGATCTTGTTGGTGTTGGCATATTCCCTCAACCTTCCAACGCTGTCCCGCCAGGGCGTTACAGAGAAAGAAAGAAACACTATCGTTGAATCCTTTTCAAATGTATGGTTGAGTCTGGCAATCTTGTTCATCATGCCCGGACAGATGCTTCCACATCCTGTAAAAAAGAAATTGGCCACCTGAATTTTCCCCTGCACATCTTTCTCAGAAAATGCCTCACCATCCTGGTTTTTCAGCGCAAAATTACCAATGGTATGGGTGATGGTTTTTTCAACCCGATCAGCGCTCTTTAAAAAAATGGGTGTAAAATCAGGTGCATTGTAATAGGGCAAGGCCTTATCAGCAAGCTGCTGCCTGCAACCCATCACCAAAAAAAACAAGCTAATTGATGCCAACACTATCCGATACATTGATACAGTTTTTTGTTCCGAGCAGCCCATAACGCCTGTCGTCACGGATGATATAATTGGATCTGATGCTGCCATCGTCATACCATTGTTTTTGTGATCCTGATTCATACCCTCGTTCGTAGTTCATTTCGCGCACCAGTTTACCCTCAGGATTCCACTCCCTGCATGTGCCCTGGTATTCTCCATTGGAAAAAAAATAAACTGCTTGTATTTTACCATTGCTCCAATACCTTTTCAACGGGCCAGTTTTGACCCCCATCGCATAATAGCGCTGCTCCATCAAAACACCATTCTCATGAAACCGCCTGAACTCGCCATGTTCCAGGCCATTGTAAAAAGAGGTAACAGCAAGTGTATCAGCCGTACCCGGATAAAATGCATATTGCGCAATGCCCTTGGGTTGCATCTTGCATCCCATTAAAACAATCAGGCAAAGGGCAAATCCACTAATTCGAAACCGTACCGGCTGTTCCAAAGAATCCATTTCCATTGATATAAGGATCTGCATCAGTTACATGATAATGATAAATGCCTGCAGGATAATCAGCAGTAACATGCTTGTGCCCGTGGTAGGCGTCCAGGCTGGCATTGGCTACTTTTGCGCCGTTCTCTTCAGGTCCATATACAGGAAAACCATCCAGCAGAAAGCCCAACAAGGCTGATTTGTTCAGCTTTGTTTGCGTCAAGTAAAGTGGCTCAACATGGTAATGGTACATGCCTCCTGGAGCAGGATGGCCCCAACTTTGGTCAAAGCTCGCCATTTCTCCAGTCAACGGTTGATTGGGACCTGCATACTGGTTGAAGAATGGCACACCATTAACGGTTACACCTATTGGCCCCAATGGGGTAGCCTTTTTTGTACTTGCTTCAGCAGGATTAAGGGGGATTTTGAAGGTATATGAAAGTGTATTGATGGAGTTGGGATTCTTCATAAATGTTCTCCCACCAAAAGTGGTCCCTGAAAAAGCTTCATACAGAGGACTGGTTGTAGGATAATAGGCACTCTTGTGGTCTGGTGTACCAGTGCTTTTGATGGTTAGAAAAGTTCCATCAGATGTGATGCTGGTGGCGCCATAGATTTTCTTGTAGACATCTGGGACCGTTGAAGGAGTTGAAGGTGTTGAAGGAGTTGAAGGGGTTGAAGTGGCTGCCTTCTTACAAGCCAAACCGACAACAATCAATGCCAATAAAGTGAAAAAACTGTTTTTAGGATTCATGTTTGCAATTTAAATAAAATTTATTGTTGATCGGGGGGAGGCAAAGGGTGTTTTCCTCCATCGGGTGGATGGCCTTCTCCGGGTGGTGGTGGACGGTGACCTTCCCCAGGTGGTGGTGGATGTCCTCCTCCTGGGGGTGGTGGACGATGACCATCAGCATTGGATGGAGTTGCCATCAAACCAGCCAATTGATCCAACAATCCATCAAATTTTATTTTTTGTTTGTCGTTGCACAACGCACGCAGTTGTTGAAAATGCTCCAGATTGAGCAGTTCCAGTGCCTGTATGTTTAGGGTGATGGCCTGTACTGCTTTCCTCTTCTCCGGCTCAGGAATGACGGGTTGCTTGAGGAGTTGGAAAAGATTTTCTTTGGCGGTCCTGATTTCTTTTTTCAAGGGCCTTGCTGAAGCCTGATGTTTCTCAATCAAAGCCTGAAAAGCATCCATCTGACTCGAATCCAGTTCAAGCGCATCGACCAGAAACTCCCTTGGAGATCCTTTTGTACCTTGCATCATCTCGGGCCTGTTGATCCAAAAGAAAAGAATGGTCACAGCGTTGGCCACCAGCAGTGTGGCTACCAACCAGGTGAGGAATTTATTTTTAATGGCATTGTTCATGTTTCGAAAGGTTTAATAGATTGATTGGACGGATTGATTGTAATCGGCGGCGAAACGCTGGATAGAATATGCACTGTCCTGTTTCTTATCATTCTTGGCATATTGAAAAAGGAGGAATCCGTTCAAAACCAACAAGAGAGACAGTGCAGCAATGGCCAATGAAGACCTTAGCTTAAAACCCCATTCCTCACCTGCTTTTCGTGCCTCAAGCCTTGCCCTTAATCTGGTATAAAAAAACGCATCCGTTCCAACCGCTTGCATTTCATCCAATACCTGAAGATGCTCTTCAAGCAAACTGTTTGAATTTTTATTCATTGCGATGGTTTTATTGGTTGTAGTATTTTTCAAGATTTTTTTTGAGGTTCTCTTTCGCCCTGCTCAACAAGGATTCGATTGCCTTGACCCCCAGCCCCATGATTTCAGTCACTTCATCGTATTTCATTCCCTGCACCCTGATCAGCGTAAAAGCCAGCTTTTGGTTTTCCGGCAGTTGATCAATCGCCTTGAACAGGGCCGTCGCTTTCTCCTTGTTTTCTGCAGCAATGCCCGGATTCATTTCCACTACATCTACACTTCTTTTCTCATCAGGCATCCACCAGGGAATGATGGACTGAATCCTTTGCCTCGTTTTCCTTTTCCGTAGTTTTTCCAGGGCCTTCCGGATGGCGATTTTATGCACCCAGGTGGAAAGTTTTGATTCTCCCTTGAACGACCCAATCGACCCATGTACCTGAATGAAAGTCTCCTGCAGCACATCTTCCGCATCATCCCTGTCTTGCACAATGTTCAATACGGTATGATGCAATCGGTGGCTGAAATTGTCCACCAACCACCGAAAAGCAGGTTCATCCCCCTGCCTCAACCGCCCTATGAGCTCCTGTTCATTCAAATTGTACTTATTATAGATGCATGCAAGATCCTAATCCTTCGGGCTAAAACAAAAAAAGGGACCATCAATTGATGGCCCCTTTCATTTTTACAAAAGTTCTCAGTTATTTACCACTCACCAGTTTACCGGTGTTGGTGATATCATTCTGCCTGAACACATAAACCAGGTTTTTGCGTTGAGCGAATGGTACGTTATAACGGATTGTTTGTGTAGAATTTGCTTGCATGTTGCCTTCGAACAGGTTAGTCACTTTCTGACCAAGCATGTTGTAAATCACCAGGCTTCCTTTACCAGCATTCTTCACAGTTACATTGAATGTAACCTGATCGATGTAAGGGTTAGGGAAGGCCTTGACGACTACTACTGCGTTTGAATTTTCAACCTTTACCGCAGTTGCGTCTTCAACTGGAGAAGCAACGTTGAGTTTGGAATTTAGCAAAGTACAAGTACCAATGCTTCCATCAAACCTTGCAAAGTATTTACCTCCGTGGAAGGCATTTACAATGGCGTCAAGAGCACTGTTCATATCTGAAAGACTTACACTTACAACATCAGATCCACTTCCGATTGTATAAACTTTACCACTGGCTCCAAGCATCTCGCTTGCAAAGTCAACCAAATCTTTCACAGTTGTCTTTCCTCTTTTTATCATCGCATTCACTACTGATTGCGGGAACGTAGTAGATACTTCTGTTGTACCTGCATATGGAGTTTTGCAAGATGATGCTGAAGATGCTTCTTTGGTTACAATGGTAGTTTTACACTTCAATCCAATCAGGTCAAGAGAACCAAGTTCATTGCCTGGTATATTCACGTTCAACCACATTGCAACTGTTTGTCCTAGTAATACATTATTGAACTTACCATTTTTAAGCAAAGGACTACTTGAAGGAACAGTGGTAGTGATATCGAGAGATCCTGTAAGGAAATTGGGTGAACCTCCACCTGGCATTACTTTAAGGATATTATTCAGAACTGCATCTAATGCAACACCATTTGTCAACAAAGCCTTTAGAGTACGTCCAGTATTTGGCGAAGTATTATTTGTACTTCCAAGTATCATGCCACCACCATTCTTAAGACTCTTCTTTATGAAATCTCTTGTCCTCCATGTATCTTCTCCTCTGATACATGCAACACCCATTCCATTGGTGTTACCATAGTATCCCTGGCTATACGTGTAGTAAGGATAACATACCGGACCCTCAGCAACTGTTACGTTACCTTGAATAGTAACATTACATCCGTTAGCATCCTGAACGTAAACTGTATAGTTTCCTGCCTGCAATGAAGCAATGATACCATCTCCAGGAAGATCTGTAGGATTTCCTCCATTCAACGTATACTTATAAGGAGCAGTTCCACCACTAACACTAAGTGTTATAGAACCAGTCTTTGTACCTGCGCACTCAGTACCCTTAGTTTCTATTACAGAAGCAGCAAGTACCGTATTAGGCTGACCGATAACCGCAACAGTTGTAGTTGTACAATTATTTGCATCAGTAACAGTCAATGTATAAGTACCAGCAGCTACATTACTCAAATCCTGTGAAGTAGATACTACGCTTGAGCCATTTGACCAAGAATAAGTATATGAACCAGTACCACCAGTAACAGAAGCATCAACAGAGCCTGTACTCTCGCCATAACACTTCACATCAACCTTCTCATTGCTCGCAACCAAAGCAGTTGGCTGTATCAAAACAACTTGTTGCTCAGTAGTACATCCACCTTCACTTTCCTTCACTCTCACAGTATATGTTCCAGCAGACAACCCGCTAAAGGATGTGTTTCCTGTGTATGCACTGCCGTTAAGGCTATATGTATACGGAGAAAGACCGCCAGTAACGCCGGTGACAGAAATACTTCCATTTGCACTTCCAAAACAGGTTAGATCTGTTTTGCTGACCGTAAATACAGGATCAATACAAACTGGTGAAGGGTCACAGAAATTTGGGAACTGAATGGGAGTTGAACAACAATTCCTTCCATATTTAGGAACTGCAACACCTGTGGAAACTGGGTACTTTGATTTGAACTCAAGTGCATAATGTATAAATGGTGCTGTAACGCTGAATTTAATAACATAAGGCCTGTCAGCAGTACCATTAGGAAGGCAATTGTCTGTTGATCCATCGCCAATTACAACTGAGGTTGTAGACCATTTTGGGCCTCCAACAGGACCTGGATTAGCGTCAGTACTGTACCATGCTTGTTTTATCAAGGACGCTACATCAGACGCACAAGTCTTGCTTTGATTTGTATTAACCAAATTGAAGTGACTCAATCCATTTCCTGAAGGATCTCCCTCAAGTTTTACTGTCCATGCAAAAACGTTTGTCTTTGCCTGCGTATTGGATGGAAAAAGATTATTGACGGAGTAGATCGAGCAATTGCCTGCATTTGAGGATGATTCTTGCGCGAAAACTCCAGCATACCCCGTAAGGATAAGCATGAACGCCAACAAGATCCTTGTCATTGTTCGTTTTGGTTGAAATGTTTGATTCATAATTGTACTTTATTGATTAAAAAACGTTTTGACTTTTTGAAAAGGCATGGATTTTGGACATAACAATGAACCAGCTCTTTACAGAACTGCACCAGTCAAATTCGTTGTGGGAAATGACCTCAATCCGAGTTAATCTGAAGGATTAGATTTTGGAGTGGAAATTCGGAGAGGATAGAGGGTACTTGGATGGATTATAATATACTTTTACGTATATAGATTCAGTAAAACTACTTACTGAACACTGTAGAACAAAAAATTTTCGCAATATTTTTACATTTATTTCGTTCGCATAGACAAACGTATGAACTTCAACCATTTATGAATTAATAGGCTTAATGCAGGGAGTTACACTCCTTTGATTATCTTTGCCCCCTATGAAATTTTACAATATTTTCATCAAATACCGCCTGCCTCTGGGTATTCTATCCTTAGCATTGGCCATTTTTGTCAATTACAGCTCCGGGTTTTGGCCTTCTTTGGCCTTGTACATCATCGCTGTTCTTTGCATTTTCACCCATTTCTTTATCGGCCCATTGAGGCTGATACAGGAATACCTGGAAGGGGGTGATTTTGAAGGAGCTGAAAAGATTCTCAATGGAATCAAATATCCAGGACTGCTTTACAAGCCCATCCGTGCTGTATATTTTACCCTGAAAGGGAATATTGCGATGTCCAAGCAAGACTTTGACTCGGCTGAAAAGCACATGAAAAAAAGCCTTGAACTGGGTCTTCCCATGAAAGAAGCTGAAGGAGCCAATAAATTGCAACTGGGCATGATGGCCATGCAAAAGGGTAACATGAAAGAAGGTGAAAGCCTTATTCGCTCTGCCATTCGGTTGGGCATTCCGGATAAGGAAAGCTACGCGCTGGCCTACCTGCAAATGTGCCAGATCATGATGCAAAAGCGTGAATTCCGCGCTGCCAAAGATTTCTTCAAAAAAGCAAAAGCACAGAAACCTACTACAGATCAGGTTGTTGACCAGATCAAGCAGATTGAGAAGTATATTTCGAGGATGCCGGGGTAGAAGTTGAAGGAAACAACTCCTCCACTTTCTTCTTCCTGAAAACAAAAATCCCTTCGAGTTGGTTTTTGATGAACAAGGATACAGCGATGTCGCCTAAAAATCCGAGGGGTGCCTTGTAATGGATCAGGTCAGTCATCAAAACTCCCCCTTCTACTTCTTCAAAATGGTGTTGGTGGTGCCACATGGCATAAGGACCAAAGCGTTGCTCGTCTACAAAAAACTTTTTCGGAACAACATGGGTGATCTCGGTCATCCAAAACATCGGGATGCCCAATACAGGCCTGACATTATAAGTCATCACCTGCCCAGGATACATTTCTTCGCCATAAAGTTCATTGGTGAACTTCAGGTTCAAATATTCGGGTGTCATCACCGCTAAATTCTTGGGATGGGAAAAAAAATCCCATGCAGCGTCAAGAGAAATGGGGATGAACTGTGTTTTTTTGAGACAATAGACTGACATTATGAAGGGGTTGAAGTGGTTGAACTTGCCAACCATAGGTTGGTAAACCAGCCAAAGGCTGGGGGGTTGAAGAAAGTTTGATATTGAATCCAATTGGAATAACAAACAGATTGCACTTGTTGTTGAAACTTGGCGAATTAAAATTCAACTTCACCCCGACTTGTCTTAGCATAGGTTCACCCACCTTTGATTGAAGGGATAGTATAGAAACTTGTTGTGCCCTACCTCAGTAAGCCAACAACCCAATCAATGGCGGATTGCTCTCTGGCAGGATTCTGGCCTGCAACTTCATGCCAGGGAAGGGATTGATTGATCAGGGTGTCCTTGTAATGATGGTAAAGCTTGTCGCGGGTTTCCAAATCAGGATATTCCCTCAACTCATCCTTGACCCACGGCAGGTCGGGCTTGCAGAGCAGGTATCCGTCATATTTTCTTTGCACAATTTTGTTGAGGATGAAGGGATGACAATTGCCAAAAACAAATTCGCACCATATTTTCATCACTTGCATGTCTGTGTCGATGAACAGTATTGGCAGGCCTTGGGCTCCGGATTCATTGTGCAATGCAATGGCTTCTTCCGTGGCATGATCTTCCAAAATCAACTGACTTTCTGCAATCTTTAGCAGGTCATCATACGTGTAATCAGTGCCATGCTCCAGCAAGTATTCTCTGGCATATTCTTTGCACCAAATGGTTGAAAAATGTTTTGCCAATGCTGCACACAATGTACTCTTCCCTGTTGATTCAGGGCCGATGGCTACAATTTTGATTATCCGCTTAGGCTCTTGGCTGTTCATTTGCTTTTTTTCTCCATTCCTGCAATCCCATGATGGCTAGCACCAGCAGGATCGCATAATAAACGGCCGTGAAGGTATAGCCTTTTGAATAATACAAGGGGATGGAACAGATATTGGTGATGATCCACCAAATCCAGCTTTCCACTTTTTTCTTGGTCATCAGCCACATGCCAGTGAAAGCAGATGCGGATGCCAGCGCATCAGCCCAAGGAATGGCACCGGGTGCAAATGCTGTTTGAATGTATGAAAGGGAGAAGAAGATGGCCAGATAAATGGTAACAAAAAAAGCCAAATGCTGCGCCCACTCTTTTCGTGTGGAGAATTGAATCTGTACAACAAGCAGCTGCTCATCATTGCGCCTCATCCAATTGTACCATCCATAAACACTCATGATGGTATAATAAAGGTTGACAGCAGCTTCACCAAACAGATCACCTTTGAAACTGAGGTAAACATAAAGGATGGTGCCAATCAACCCTGTTGGGTAAACCCAGATGCTTTCTTTTCTTGAAAACCAAACTGAAATGATGCCTGAGAGGATGGCGGTTAGTTCAAGGAAATCCATGAATTTATTCTGCTTCCGCCACCACTTCCACTACTTCCGGAATCATGCGTTTCATCATTCCTTCGATACCCGATTTGAGGGTGATCATGGATGATGGGCATCCACTGCAGGAGCCTTGGAGCATAAGGGTTACAATGCCATCTTCAAACTTCTTGAACTGGATGGCGCCGCCGTCCATTTCCACCGCGGGCTTTACATAGTTTTCAAGCAATTCCTTGATGCGTTTTACAACATCGCCATCTTCTAAAAGGATAATATTTCCATCGGTTGACTGTGTTGCAGGCAGTTCATCTTCATTGACAATCGCTTTACCGTCTTCAAGATAATCCTTGAGGAATTGACGGATGGATGGTTTTACATCGTCCCAATCTGTTTCAGCCGTTTTTGTCAGGGTAACAAAATTACTGGCAATAAAGACACCTTTTACAAAGGGAAAACTGAAGAGTTCCAGTGCCAGAGGTGAAGGTTTTGCCTTTTCAATGTCTTGAAAATCAACACTTTTACCAGGATACAAGAGTTTGTTGGCCACAAACTTCATGGTCTCTGGATTGGGGGTCATCTCTGTATAAATGCTTACGGTGATATTTCCTGTTTTGATCATAATCTTTGATTATCAAGCAAATTTACGAGAAGTTGTGGTTTAATGTGGCGAAATCCGGAAAATCAAATCACTTCTTCCTGATGATCTTCTCAACGAGTTCCATATGGGATGGATGAATGAAATACTCGAAACTGCGTTTGTCAAATTCTGAGCGCTGTTTGTCCAACACAGGTTTTTTATCCCGGGTGATGATGTTGATCTTTTTGTTGATGGATCCAATCAAATCGCTGCGCATGCGTTTTTGGATTTCTACCGATCGGTTCTGAACCCCTATCACTTTATTGATTTCATCAATAGATGTTAGCCTTTCATCCGCTGAGTGCTTGAAAATGAATTCAAGCAATGATCGCTCCCGTTCCTCGAGTAATTCGAGGATACGGGTAGATCTGAAGGATATTGGGTGTTTTTCCGCTTCAAGTACTGCAACGGCTTTGGAACTATCGATAGGTGCTGACAAGGATTCAACTGCTGGAATGGGTTGTACTTTCTTGGCCTTGTACAACAATAAGCCAAGAAAGGAACTTAAAAAACCAAGGACAACCACCAAAAAAGATTCAGCCCCAATACTGTCCAACAATCCTGGAGGCTTCAAGGGTGTATAAATGGGGATGCCCGTATCAATGAGATCAGCCCTCGAGATGACCACGGAATCATAGGGATCAAATTGACTTCCAACGTACAGTACCGAATCAATGGCAAAACTGGCTATGGCTGGATATACATACCTGTTGTTGGAAAGAATGGCAGTAATTTTGGTGCGGACTTTATTTGATAGGATGAAATAACGGTTTTGAGCGAGGTCCATCACTCCATAATTATCCACCAACAGGCCCCATGGCAGGGTTGCCAAAATGTAATGGGCAGTGTCTCGCACGTTCCCCATCTTGGTCCAATCGCCGGTCTTGATATTTAACTGATAAAGTCCCTCCTTGAGCGTTTCGGCATTGCTGTTTTTGAGTACCTCACTGGAAGGTGCAGAAATCGCCTTGATCGACAAGGTTTTTGTAGCAGTGTCTAGCATGAAAAATCCATCCGCTAGCCTATGCCAATAAATATTTTCAGACAATAAAGTAGCATCCCACTGTTTACTTAAAAAATTATAGTGCCTCAGCGTTCCGTTTGTATTCCAGAACCCATTCCCACCAAATGAGTAGAAAACCGAATCGATGCCAAATGCAATACTGTTGAAATTATACCCTGTAAAATACGTAGAATCAATCCGGCGCCATTGGTATCTCCCTTGGGAAGTATCCATTTTGTATATCCTCCCCGTTCCCTGTGGAAGAATATAAAGCCCGGAAGCATCTTTGATTAAATTATACCCTGAAACGCTGAAATTGGGCGGTAGATCTGATAAGTCAACCAGTGATTGTTGATGCTGGGAGTAAACAAGCACGGTCCCCTTGTGGGAGGAAAGTTTTTTTAAAATCGGAGACATCGCTTGCCCCAGGGAAAATGGTTCGTAACCAATTATCAGCAACACTAAAAAATAGGTCTTTTTTGACATGAATTTGCAATATCAATCACAGACTATTCAGATCATGGAGAAAAACACGGTAAAATTAGGTGATTTAACGAATTAAGATAATCGCTAATATATAAGTAATTAATAAATAACTATTAAAATGATTAAAAAATGAAAATATTTTTTACCTATTTTTTACCCTTTCAGAACTTTTAGTAGTTTTTCTTCTACCATGTAAGGTGTAATTTGTTGCATACAGGCATGGTCTCCACGCCAACAACTGGTATTTCCAAAGACCGAACAGGGGCGACAACTAAGATTAACCTGCACTGCATTCAAAGGATCTTGGAGAAAGCCATAAAATCCAGCATAGGGGTGTGTAGGGCCCCAAAGAGAGATAACAGGAACATTCACCAAAGAGGCCAAATGCATATTTGCTGAGTCCATGGTAACCATCGCCCGCATCTCCCGCATGATTTCAAGTTCTTCCGCAATGGAACTGGTTGACGAAATTGGTACAGCGCGGCTAAAATAGCCTTCCCAATCGGCCAACAAAAGCTGCTCAGCCCCTTTCCCTCCAAAAAAATACAATTGATAGGGTGCTCGGTCAAAATATTGAACAATCTCCTTGAACTTATCCAGGGGATACATTTTGGCAGCATGTTTTGCAAAAGGGGCAAAGCCAACCTTTACCACTGAATCAACAGCCAATGTAGGCTGCATTGGCATATTGTGCTCAGTTCCTGCCTGGCCAACATGACCAACCTGGAGAAGGTTGATCTTGAAACCGAGCCTTTTGAACACATCAGCATAGCGTTCGGTAGCATGGGGCAAAGGCCTGAATATTTTATTATCCTTCCTGATCAAGGCATATTTTTCAATCCTGCCCTTGTTGATGACTTCTGTTTTCCGCCGGCTGGCTTCAAAAAGAAACCTCAATACATGGGTGCGAATGACCCCATGAAGGTCGGCGACCATGGAGAATTGATATTTCTTTCTGAGGAGATTAAAAATTCTGAAGATGCCAACAAATCCCTTGAATTCAGCTTTGAGGTCAAAGCCTTCAAACGTCAATCGATCAATGCCGGAAAATAGACCTGCACAACTTTTTTCACTGGCCATTACAACCAATACATCCTTGTTTGCAGCAAGAAGGGCTTTGATTACGGGTACAGTCAAGGCAACGTCGCCCAGGGCAGAAAACCTCAAGACCAAGATTGTTGGGCGTGTGGGAGCGGTTTTCATTTCTTCTCCAGGTTGTACAATACAGGATTCAGGGAAGGATCATTGTACATTTTCATCTGCCGGTATACTTTCATCTGCTTTTTGCCATCACTGATCTCTGCCAACAACTCATCTATTGAAGTTGAAAGATCCGTTTGCTGTTCCAACAGCACCTGCAGTTTGGTGGCGCATTTTGCCCTGTGTTCAGTTGTTGCATCCACCCGTAGGGCCTCTTCCTGCATGTGGTATATCTTGAGGATGAGGATGGACAAGCGATCGATGGCCCAAGCAGGGCTTTCGGTATTGAGTGTTGCACCCGGAAGGGCATCAACCCCAGCATAAAGGGCTAAAAAATAATCATCAATCTGCTCTACCATATCGGTTCTTACCTGGTTCGACCTGTCAATTCTCCGCTTGAGTTCAATGCCTGCAACAGGATCAATATGGGGGTCCCTTACAATATCCTCCAGGTGCCATTGAACAGTATCTACGTAGTTTTTTGCATAAAAAAGATGTTCAAGGCTACCTGCCGGATAAAGATTATTGATAGCTGCATCAACATTGTTGTGTAGATGGTAATCCGCAACAGCACGGTTGAAGACTTCGATACACATTGAACTGATTGTCATGCAGCAAAAATAATGAATATGGGCTGATTGGCACCAGGGATTATCAATTCAAAACAAATCCTATACCGGCAGTGATTTGGTTTTTGATTTAATAAGGATTGCCACTGTCAGTGCAAAAATGAAAGACAAGGATGGGCCTGCTGTAAAACCGATCATCTTTGATTCGGGAGACTGTGCGGAGTAGATGCCCCAAAATGCCCAAGCCAGTACGAATCCAAATGCAGGTTGTTTTTGTTCGCCCACCATAAAGACACCGAGCACAAGGGCCACCACGATCATGATCATGCTCCAGACCTCAGGAGACAAAGGTTCACCCTGCCAACCAAACCCAACGAGCAATGCTGTACCATTGGCGATGGTGGCTACACAGATCCAAGCCAGATAAACCACAAAGGCATGGAAGGTCCAAAGCCTGTAAAAGAAAGGCATCTGGTTTTTCATGGGTCGTATGGCAATGTACAAGCGCAAAAGGACAAGCAAAAAAACTACCATGATGGCAAGGGAAAGACCCAGGTATAAATAATGCCAGGCAAAAATCCAACCTGCATTCAATACACAAGTGATCAGAAAATAGGGGCCTGCCTTTTCAATACAGGCTTTGGCTGCATCATTGAATTTCCCAAAAGCGGCAAAAAGACTACAAAAGACAAAGCCAATCAACAACAGGTAAATCACTCCCCAAATGCTAAAGGTGAAACCCGCAGGGACAAAATAATTGGGATACAGTGCTGAAATCTGTCCGGTATTATACCCGTTGATGGGCAAGATGTTGGCCAGGGCATTGACGGCCAGCACCAAACTGAGACCTGCAACATTGAGCAATGCATTAAATCTGGAGCCCATCATATTCATTTATTTCAAATAATATACACGAATCTTTTGCTGACTAATCCACACACCTGAATCCGGTATGTTCCAGCCCGGTATCGGTTGCTGTTTTCATCCTTGATGTTACCCTATACCCCTTGCAGTAAGAAGCATTGCAGAGAAAGGATCCGCCCCGCACAACCCTTTTCTGAACAGTGGGCTCCTGAGGATCATAACTGTCTGCCGGACCTTTGGGGTCAATGGATATCTGTCCACTGACTTTTGTATAATAATCATCCCTGAACCAGTCAAAGCACCATTCCCAGACATTGCCAGCCATGTCGTGGAGGCCGAACCGATTGGCCGGAAAAGTCTTTACAGGAGATGAAGCAGGGAATTTATCCCAGTTGGTATTGGTGCTTGGAAATGTTCCCTGCCAGGTATTGGCCTTGGGATTTCCTTGTTCAATGTCTTCATTTCCCCAGGGATATTTATCGGTTCTTCCTCCCCTTGCCGCGTATTCCCATTCCGCTTCTGTGGGCAACCGTTTTCCTGCCCATTTGCAATAGGCCATGGCATCGTCCCAGGAAACATGTACAACTGGATGATTTTCCTTACCGCTGATATTGCTGCCCGTTCCTTTGGGATGTTTCCAACTGGCTCCTTTTTTCCAGTCCCACCACTGGCTGGGGTCGCCCAATCCTGTGCCTGGAGCCTGTTTCACAAAAACCAGGGAAGCTGCCACCAAAACACTGTCTGGTGGTCTGGGTGTTCCGGCAGGAACCTGCTTTTTTATTTCCTCCCAATCGGGAGCAATTTCTGCTGTGGTAATATATCCTGTGGCATCCACAAATTTTTTGAACTGGGCATTGGTCACTTCGGTGGCATCCATCCAGAAACCACTCACCTTCACCCGGTGTTGTGGATATTCGTCCTCCCTTCCTTCATCGTCGTTGGCACCCATCATGAATTCACCACCTGCAATCCATACCATGCCTTCATGGGAAGCGCTGTCTGCAGCACTTGAAAAGGAAGTGTCGGATGCCGCTACAGCATACCTTGCTGGCAAATTAGAGGAGCAATGCAGCAGGCTGTCTTCTACAGAAGCATATTTTTTGGGGGGAGCAGGCTGGTTGCAGGAACAGACAAGGATGAAAAGGATGACCGTGGTAGACAATAATGACTTCATGGATGGTATTCTGGGTTTAAATGTAGTTTTTTTAGTGGCAGCAGCACAGCATTTACCGTTAAAAGAATGGTCGGTCTTTGAGATTTCCCAATTTCAGGTAGGTCTTGTTGAGGCCCCATTTAAAATCCCCCTCCTTGAAATGCACCAACAAATCCTTTGCAGTACTCATGTTCTTCCTTTTCAAGGTGATGGATTCGCCGGCTTTGGTATCAAACGAATAGCTTACATGGCCATTTGATTTTTTGGTTACAGGCACCACGATGCCTCTTTTGTCAGAAACAATATCAAAATCGAATGCTGAAATCATGTTGAGCGTACACCTGTTTCCTGCCAGGCTTTTGACCTGCACCTGTTGAAGGATGCCATCATACATGACAGCGCTGACCCTGAAGGCTCCCTCTGCCCCCAGGTCTTTGAAAGACATTTCCCTCCATTCGGAGGGGATGGCAGGCAGGATGCTGATGTTTCCATCATCGCTTTGGATCATCATTTCCAGCAGGCTGGCGGCAAATGCCATAGGGGTTTCAAAGCAAGGCCCTGATTCGGCATAAAGGCCTCCAGGCTCTGCATGCCTGTTCAAAAAATCATTGAGGTATTTGATGGATTTATCTCCTTCGCCCAACAAGGAATACATGGCAGAAGCCCCTGTGTAGGAATAGCCTGCCAATGCCGCCGGCATGGAATGCCAATGGTTGAGGGATCGGATGGTGATATCCCTGTGGGCAGGATTTTTCATGTCTAACAAGCGGTAGGGATAGATGGCGAGGAGATGAGAATAATGCCTGTGGGATGAGGTCAGTTCAACATTCCGGCCAATCATAAAACCCTTATCACTGGTCTGCAATGGGGTAAGGCGCTGAAGTACTTCGCTCCATTTTGTTTTGTCGGGATCATTGAGCTTCAGCAGCTGGTCTACATGCAAAAGTGTTTGCAATCCCCATATCAGACCAGACAAGGAATAGTGCGCATCTTCTGCATCGGCATACTCGGGAGAATGAGATTTGACAAGATGGTATATCCCGTTTTCATCCTTGTACAAAAGGTGCATGAGGTAATTCACCGATCGCTTCAAAAGTGGATAGATCTTGTCTTTCAGTGTTTCCTTGTCGCCACTGTATTGATAATAGCGATAGTAATAGAGCATGGTCCAGACCAGGTTTCCGGGTTCAAACTGGCCTTTTCGAAGATCGTCTTGGTTCAATGGTGCATGCAGATCGAATGAGGTTATTCTTCCAATAGCAGCTGCATCATTGCGCCATTTTTCAGGCACATTGTTGATAAGTGCTTGTTTGTTCTTGTTCAAGAGGTCAAACATTGGCCTTGTCAATTCCAGGTGGTTGGATGCATACAAGGGAGAATAAGTGAGCTGTTGGTTGAGGTTCCACCAGATGCCGGGCCATGGGGTTTTGGAAGTAAACCAGGGACCCATCAGGTCCATCATGGGCTTGTCCTCCCTTGTAGCAGAAGCCAGCTTGTACAACTGAAGCCAGTAGTAGGTTTCAACCCTTTTATCAGGAATGGAAATGAAGCTTTTTCTGAAATAGGCATTCCACCAATTTCTGTGCTTGGCCATTACAAGATCGAATGCTTTTGCCTGAAATCGCTTGATGGCAGCGATGGCCTCGGGCCTGGCTTTCCCCGTTTCATCTTCACTGTATCCTACGGCCACATCAATGACATGTTTTTCCTTGATGGCGGCGTGCTTCCACACCGTTGCATATTCCCCTTTTGTGAGCAAGGGCTGGTAACATATTCCGTACCCTGCAGAATCCTTCATGACAAAATCAGGATTGGCCTGGTATTTGTACAATTTGTTATCTCCCCTGCCAAACGAAATACGCGGTGAAATGCTTTGATCTGCAACCCACTCGCAAAATATTTTTTCGCCACCCAGCTCTGATGCTTCAATATGGATGATGTCCTCTCCTGTTGGTACAAAGAATATAAGTTCCACCCTTCCATGGGTTGTATTGACATGCCCTTTGGCCATCGCGTTGTAGATGTCCAGGTAAAGTTGAGCGCCCAGTATTTTCCCTTCTGTCCTGATCACCATTTTGCCGATCGGTAATCTTGGACGGGAGACAAGTTGTTGGGTGAACATGCTGTCAGGATAATGCGGACGTTGATCCGTTACATCAGACCTTCCTACATCAAACCTGATGGCCTTCTCTCCCTCACGGTAGGCATTCACACCAAGCCTGCCATTGCCTGCAATGATGCCGTCATAATAATCCGAACCAAGGCTGTCCCAATAGAGCTGGGTATTTTTCATGTATGCATTCCATTCAGTGGTATCAATGGGTTGTGCATCTGTAGCGATGGACATCAGCAATATGGAAAAGGAGAGCAAAAATTTCATGATGCCAAGTTATTAAAAAACAACGAGGGAAAGCATTGCTGCCATCCCTCGTTTCTGTTTTGAATGTTGGAGTTTTGATAGGCGGTTAT
This sequence comes from uncultured bacterium, assembly GCA_903834825.1. GTDB lineage: Bacteria > Bacteroidota > Bacteroidia > Chitinophagales > Chitinophagaceae > Pollutibacter. Next base: position 51,598 of record CAILKQ010000039.1, read on the forward strand.
TCCTTCACCGTTGTAGTGATGGAAGGAGCCAGTTTCTCCCACTCAGTTCTGTTCAGTTTTTTCACAGCAGGCGCAATCTCATCTCCATTGTCTCCGTTGTACAACCTTCCGTTTTTCATCACGAATTTGATGGTATTGGTGTTGCGGATATTCTCCAGTGGATTCTTGTCAAGGATGATCAGATCCGCAAGTTTACCGGCTTCGATGCTGCCAAGGTCCTTGTCAAGGCCCAGGGCCTCTGCACCCTGAATGGTGGACACTTTGAGGGCATCAATGGTTCGCATGCCACCACTTTGCATGGCCCATACTTCCCAATGGAATCCAAGCCCTTGCAGCTGGCCATGGGAGCCGATTCCTGCAATACCGCCCTGCTCTACAATCGACTTCATGCTCTGTGCATGTTTTTGGAATACATGTTCCTCTGGTAAGAACCATGTTGCGCGGCGCCTTGACTTGGCAGCCAACTCCTCGTAGGGTGTGAAGAATTGCAATTTCTTGTTGCTGTATGGATTGTCGGTTTCGTAGTAATAATTCTCTGCCCATGGCCCGCCATAAGACACCAACAATGTTGGTGTAACCGCCATCTTCGCATCAGCGATCACCTTGGTCACATCCTTGTACAATGGAAAGATCGGAATGGAATGTTCGTGCCCTGGATAACCATCCAAAAGGTTGGTCATGTTCAGTTTGAAATCCAATCCACCTTCGGTGGTGGGCATGAGTTTTTGGTTCTTGGATGCATTGATGATCCACTGCCTGGCCTGCCTGTTGCCAGTGAGGTACATTTTGATGTATTGTGTATTGTAGTATTTGCTGTATTGCTTGAGCACATTCTCTGCTTGTGCAGAGTCTTTGATGTTGTATGCCCAATAACCCACGCCAGGACCCGTTGAATACACGCGGGGGCCCACCATCTGCCCGGCTTCTACCATGTCAGCATAGGTCAATACGTCCGTGGTGGCCGTCTGTGGGTCACGGGTGGTGGTAACACCATAGGCCAGGTTGGCGGCATAGATCCAGACCTGGTTCTTGTGGATGCCCCAGCTCGGCCACATGTGTGAATGTACATCCACAAAACCCGGAATCACTGTTTTGCCTGCAACGTCAAACACCTTGGCGCCCTTGGGAGTTGGAATGTTTTTGGCCACGGCTTTGATCCTGTTGTTCACGATCAATATATCCCCTTTGGCAATCACCTCATCGCCTTTCATGGTGATGATGCGTGCACCTTTGAGCAGGATGGTTGAAGATGGATTGTCTTTTGCATAATAGACCTTCACCCATGTTTCTTCAGGGGTATATTTTGGATCTTCTTTTTTAGTTATTGATTTCTTCGAGGTATCTGCCGGTGATTTTTTAGCAGTATCTGTTAGGGCCTTGAGATCTGCCAATTTCTTGGCCGTCTTCAGGCTGTCATCCAGGTTATCGGATTGGATGAGATCGTATACAAAATGTGCCGCACCGAGGCTGTAATGGATCTTCTGTCCATTGGCAGACCAAGCCGGGAATTCACCTCCAATCTCGGTCAGTTTCTTGCTCGGAAACTCAGCACTGCTGGCATCTGCAACAGAAATGGAAATCATTTTTCCTGTTGAAGGAATCGTGACGGAATAGATGTTGTTGTTGACCTTGGCAATGGCCTTTTCTCCCTTGGGAGAAAGCCAGATTTCGCTTGCTGGGGATGCAGGATTGTTTTCCCTGGCATCTTCTGTAGCCAATTCCTCTGGAACGATACAGGGATCTGCCATGGGCTTGCCTTTGTGCATGGCGATGGAACCATAGGTGGTGATGCCACTGATCTTGGCATGTACTTTTTGATCGGTACCATCCCATTTGATGGAGATCAGGCTACCGCCTGCATTCATGTAGATGCGGTCGTCATTGATGGAGAAATGGGGATTGTAGCGGCCATTGGCCTTGTCGATTACATTTTCAGTTCCGCCCGCTGCATTCATCCAGCAAAGCAGGTCTTCTGCATCATCATACCCCGGATCAAAAGCATCCCTGAATTTTTGGTTCGGCGCATGTACATATACGATCCTATCCCCCGACAAATTATACCGGGCTGATGAATAAAGGCCTGGAACGGTTGTCAATGTTTTTGTATTCGCACCATTCACATCAACCGAAACGATATGGCCACCATTGGCAGTCCAGGTGCTGAAAAGAATTTTTTTGCCATCGGGGCTCCATGAAGGCTGGGCTTCTGTGAAATCATTGGACGTTAAGCGTTTGGGAGTGCCGCCAGGATAGTCCATCAAATAGAGCCTGTTCAAAACAGTAAAGGCCAGTTGCTTTCCATCAGGAGAAGGAACAGCATCGCGGATCTGGCTGGCCATGGCAGCAGTTGTATCCTTGATCGAATACTTGAAAAGCACCTCAGGTCCGAGTTCCAGCTTGCCATCGACGGTGTATGGAACATCAGCGTATTTGCCCGTGATGATATCAATTTTATTGATTTTGCCACCAAAAGAAGCGAGGAGATGTTTGTCATCTGGTGTGAAAGTCATGGCGGGCAAAACCCCGGAAACAGCAATCGACTCCTGGTCATCCCTTTGCACTGGATAGGCCAACCAGCGCTCATCACCGGTTTTGAGGTCTCGGATGACCAGGCCGGTTTTGTCTTCAAACCTTGTTCCATAAACCAACCATTTGCCGTCACCGGAAAGCACCGGCGTGAAGGCAGATCCATAGCGGGAGGTGAGTTTGGTGGTGCGGGCATTTGCCCTGTCATAAACGCCAATTTGGTATTGCGGAAGTTGCGCATTGTAGTTCCATGAACCCGTGCGGAAAGAATAGTAAATCAGCTTTCCGTCGGGGCTGATGGCAGGATCAATGGTCTTTAATGTTGCAGGTTCATCAATGAGTTGCGTGCCTGATCCGCCATCCTTGTGGATCATGTAAAGCTTGTTGACCCTTCTTCCCTTGGCGTAAACAATGTACTTCCCATCGGGCGTCCAGTCTGCAGAAGGAAAATTTTGGTTGATTTCCTTGGTCAGTTGAACAGTATCTTTTTTCTCTGTGTCGATGTACCAGAGGTTTTCTGCACCGCTTTTGTCTGATACAAAAAGGATTTTTTTGCCATCGGGGCTGTAGCGGGGATGCTGGTCAAATGCCAGGCCGCGGGTAAGCTGCGTTGCCTTTCCGCCTTCGGCGGGAATGGAGTACAGGTCGCCCATCATGTCAAAAATGATGGTCTTGCCGTCCGGACTGATATCTACTGAAGTCCAGGTACCCTCATTGGTACTGAGGTCCATCATCCTGCTGGCTTTCAGCGGCAGGTTTTTGTAGCGGGTGAAAGCAGTGTCTTTTTGGGCATGAAGCATTTGGGAGATGAGCACTGTGGTCATCAATGCCAGGCTAATTCGTATTGATCTCATTGGTGAAAGTTTGGAAACCGAAAATACCGAAAAAGCATTGAGGTATTTTTGCCCATGGTAATATTTTCCATAAACTTACCAAGTTTTGATATGTTATTCAATCCGTCATTGTTTAAAGGTTGAAGATATACAGCTCCTGAAGACGAGAAAAGGTGAATTTCACTACTTCTTTCTCAGCCACTGATGAAAAAAATACAACGGTATGTTTTCCATCCAATCTTGCTTTTTAAATCCGGCAAGTGAAGTTCTTATGCAAGTTTTGGATTGATATTTATCATAATAACTCCTCAGACTTCTTGACCTGATGTTTTCAGCAGATTTGACCTCAATCGGAACAACCTGGTTTTCTTTCTGAATTAAAAAATCAATTTCAGCATCAGCATTTTCAGGTGCCCAGTAATACGGATGAAAACCTTGACTGATCAATTGTTGCAAAACAAATTGCTCAGAGACCGTACCCTTGAACTCTTTAAACAAATCGTGTCCACTTAATATGATCTCAGCATTTAGATTACCCAATGCACACATCAGGCCTACATCATTCAAGTAAATTTTAAAATCAGACCAATCTGCGTATGCACTGACTGGAAGTCCTGGTTTACTCACGCGTATTACTTTATGAATCAGCCCTGCATCTTTTAACCACTCAATAGACAATTCAAATTCTTTTGCCCTCGACCCTTTTCTCAAAATACTATAAATGAATTTTGAATTTTCTTTTGCAAGTTGTCCAACAATTGATTGCCATATCATACGGATGCGCGGCAATTGAGAGATGGGTGCATGTTTTGAAAAATCATTTTCATACGCAGTCAAAATATTGTTTTGAATTTCCCTTGCATGATAATAATCAAGATCCTTTATAAATGAGTTTACAACTTCAGGCATACCCCCGATAAAATAATATTGCTTTAGCAAATCAATCAAAAGATCATTGAAGTTTTCTATCAATGCAGTATCCCCAGATTCAAGCGCTGCTGACAATTGTGAATGTCCCATTGCATCAAGAAATTCAGGGAAATCAAGTGGGTATACCGTCAAAAAATCGACTTTGCCTACTGGAAATGATACGCCGCCATGAATAGCGACCCCCAGTAATGAACCAGCAGCAAAAATGTTATATTCAGGACTGTTTTCCTGGAAATATTTTAGAGAAGTGATGGCTTCAGGACATGCCTGAATTTCATCCAAAATAATTAATGTATTGGATGGCTCAATTTTAAAGCCAGCTACAATATTCAACGAAGAAATGATTTTACTGGTATCAAACCCCGACTTAAAAATGGAATGCAGCGCTTTGTTTATTTCAAAATTAAAGTAGGCTGTTTGACCAAATTCCTTTTTACCGAATTCCCGCATGAGCCATGTCTTTCCTACCTGACGAGCACCTTGTATGATTAAAGGCTTCCTGCCAGGTTTCCCCTTCCAGTCCAACAATAAATTATATGCTGCCCTTTTCATGATTTATGAGTATTAAATGGCAAATTAAGTAAATTATTACACTTTTAAGTACTTAATTATGTAATAAAATTACACTTTTCGTGACTTACAATAATTTATGGGCCTCCGTTTTTAAAGTGGTTAGGGCGTAGTTTTCTTTTATTTCGCCAATTGAACAGCCTTATACACCGCGGGCAGGGCTGCTTTCAACCGCTGGTAGGTGGCTTCAGAAATATTCTTATCATCAAAAGGGGTGAACAGCACAAAAGGCTTGTTTGCCCCTTCGTTTCTTCCATACTTGTATTCGTAGGTAAACCATCCATCCGGTTGAAGTTGTACTTCTTTCAAGGACTTATTGGGGACGGTGATAAAGAATTTATTGGGCTGCTTTGACTGGGTATTGCCCAAGGCAAGTTTTCTCATTTCAATATAGGCTTCCTTGGCTGTCTCTACAGCAGGATCAATCAACTCCACATGCTTGGCCAATACGGAACGATAGGCGTATTGCCCATTGAATTTCATGTTGTACAACTCATTCAAAACATTTCTGATGGTGTCGCGCATGAAGGGATAATGGGTGCAACCAAGGATCAAGGTATTCATGGGTGTGGTGATGCCTTGAGAGCGCATTTTTTCAATCAGGCTGACCAGGTGGTACCGCACATAATTCTCCGGGTCGTTGAGCTGGATGTCCAGGCACTTGCCCTTGTCGTCGTATTCGCAGAGCAGCTTGTTGTTTTCCTTGTTGAATTTGTAGACATTGAGGAGTGCCGTATCAATCTTATACTTCGTATTGTTGACGGATGGGCCCTTATAATCTTTTCTGTAGGCACTTGCGGTATCAACATAAAAACTGTAATCGCGATCGATGGCATCTGCGAGCCCAAAACCACCCTGGCTCACAATCACAGGCGCTGCCATCTGCATGGATGCAGCCAATGACCTGATGGACTTGGGGTATCCGTCAGAAGCAACGGTACCTGCGGTGGCAAACACACCAATCGCTCCTTTTTCATGGGTAGACTGATAGGCCAGTGCAGCTTTAACACCTGCATTGATCACACCAACAACGGGTGCATTGGTGCCATTGATTTTTACAAACTGCTTCACCTCTTCCAGCGCAAAAGCAGTAGCTGTATTGCAAGCAAGGATAAGCATCTTGACCGACTGTTTTTCTTTGGGGCTTGCTTGCTGCATCCAGTTGATGTCGTACCTGTTCTTGAGCAAAAAGTCCATGTTCTTTACCACATGTTCCTGCAAGAGTTTTGTTTTGTTTTCTGCAGCATAGTTTCCATAAGGCATGTTGGCCTGGTCTGCCAGGTACTGGAAATATTCCTTGTCAAAATCGGGCTTGCCATCAGCACCCGGTTTACCGGTAATGTTGTTGAAGGCATCTAACGTAAGCATGGCTTCCAATACCGTCAGCCCGCCTGTTCCAGAGTCGAAAACGCCAATGGGCAAATTATTTTTAGTTTTTTCTTGTGCAGCCAATACGCTACAAATAGCGAGAAATGATAAACAAATTACCGGGAGTTTTAAAAGCCTCATGATCATGGATGGTTTATTTATCTGCATTTCTGTCATTTATTGATAAAATTAACCCGTTTTCAAATGATTTTGGTAACGCTGTTGCTAATTTGTTCTACAGCAGAAATTAGTAGATTTTAAGTAACTTCAAAATAAAACAATGAGAAATTCTATCGTTACCCTTTCCTTTATCATCTTCTCACTTGCCTGTTCTAACAACACCCAAAAAGCTGCTGTTGAAAACAAGCCTGCAGAAATGGAATCATCCATGGAAAACCACAGCCAGTTTACACCAGAAATGGTGGTCAATACAACTGATTTTGCCTGTGGAATGCCCGTCTCTGCCGGAATCAGCGATACCTGCCATTATGAAGACAAGGCCTATGGCTTTTGTTCAGTAGAATGCAAGGCTGAGTTCCAAAAAGAGCCTGCAAAATACCTGGCCGCAAAACAGTAATCAATTCAGAAAAATAAATATTTATGCCAATTGTTAAAGCTTACGGAGCATCCAGCAGCCAATCTCCTATTGAACCCCTGAACATCCAAAGAAGAGACCTTCGTCCACAAGATGTTCATGTAGAAATTCTTTATTGTGGCATCTGTCACAGCGACATCCATACGGTAAGGAGTGAGTGGGCTGGTAGCGTTTACCCGGTGGTTCCAGGGCATGAAATCGTGGGGAAGGTAAAAGCAGTCGGCAGTGCTGTAACACAGTTCACCGTTGGTCAAACAGTGGGAGTAGGTGTAATGGTTGACAGCTGCCGTACCTGTAAAAATTGCAAGAGCAACCATGAACAATATTGTGAAGAAGGGATGACCGGAACCTATAACGCACCGGAAAGAGATGGTTCAGGCATGCTCACCATGGGTGGATATTCTGCTGAAATTGTAACTGATGAAAACTATGTCTTGCGGATCAAGGGCGAGGAAAACCTGGCAGGCATTGCACCGCTGCTCTGTGCTGGCATCACCACTTATTCTCCCCTTCGGTTTGCAGGTGTCAAAGCAGGCATGAAAGTGGCGGTAGTTGGACTTGGCGGGCTGGGCCATATGGCGGTGAAATTTGCAGTTGCTTTTGGGGCTGAAGTTACCGTTATCAGTACATCAGTGTCTAAGGTTCAGGAAGCCTCTAAACTGGGCGCACATCATTTTATCCTGGCCAAAGATCCGGCAGTGCTGAATGACCATGCATCATCGTTTGATATAGTGCTGGATGCCATTTCAGCCGACCATGATTATACACAGTACCTCAATTTGCTCGGGCTCTACGGAAAATTATTGGTGGTAGGTTTGCCCGAGCACCAGCCAAAAGTTTCGCCTTTTGCCCTGATCAAGAACAGGCGAAGCATCGTTGGTTCTATGATTGGAAGCATACAAGAAACCCAGGAGATGCTTGATTTCTGTCATGAACACCAAATTTTTGCAGAAATCGAGACCATTGCGGTCTCTCAAATAAACGAGGCGTATGAGCGGATGATCAAGGGTGATATTAAATACAGGTTCGTTATTGACATGTCAACACTATAGCATGGCCAACTTCAACAGAAGAAATTTTCTCACAGCCCTTCCAGCCATCTCGCTGGCAAGGGCTGTTCCATTTTCTGAAGACATCACAACAAAAAAAGGAATCCGCTTCCGCCTAAGCCTGAACGCATACTCCTTCAATGATATGCTGATGAAGAAAAAAATCAGCAAGGAGGAAATACTTGAGTTCTGTGCCAACACTGGTTTTGATGCCGTAGACATGACAGGATATTATTTTTCTTCTTATCCTGAAACACCTTCAGATGCTGAAATTTTTGATTTCAAAAGAAAGGCGCATGCATTGGGGATTGAGATCAGTGGCACGGGAGTACGAAATGAATTTTCGTACAGCGACAGCAATGCATTGGCCAAAGAAGTTGACACTGTTTTGCGTTGGATAGAAGTGGCAGCCAAGATGGGAGCTCCTGTATTGCGCATTTTTACAGCCAAGCAATACAGTACCGGTGAGGAAAGGAAAAGGGTGAATGAACGAATTTTGTTTGCATTGAACAAATGCCTCGAAAAGGCAAAATCCCATGGTGTCATACTGGGCATACAAAACCACAACGACTTTCTGAGAACTGCAGATGAATGCCATGAATTGATAGGAGCCATCAACAGCCCTTGGTTAGGCCTGGTCCTGGATACGGGTAATTTCATTGCCACAGATCCTTACGAAGAGATCCGAAAATCATTGCCCCTGGCGGTGAACTGGCAGGTAAAAGAAAAGTTATTGATCAATGGCGTTCAAACGCGCATGGACCTCAAAAGACTCTGCTCCATCATTCAATCCTCCAATTACAAGGGCAATATCCCCATTGAGACACTGGGAATGAATGACCCATTGAATGAGGTTCCTGTTTTTTATGATAAGGTTAAAAAGCATCTTTGGGGGTGAGATGGTCTCCAATTCCCTTATATTTTGTTAATTTGAACTTACTGACTTGCATTTGATTGGAACACCGCTTATTTTTCAAGTACCAATGATGCTGCTTCGCCCTATCTTTTTTTATACATTATTCCTGTTTGCCTGCTGCTTTCAAGATGCAGCTGCACAGGAGAATCTGCTCCCAAAATGCGGATCAGATGTGCTATTGTCTATGCTTCGGAAAGATCCCGCATTTGTTCAAAATGAGAAAATGCTCAATGCGGCCATCCGAAACAAAATCCTGTTCAAGAAAAATCAACCAACCGTTGTTTATACCATCCCGGTTGTTTTTCACATTGTCAATTCCAACGCGGCTTCTATCACCGACCTGATGGTCATCAATGCCTTGAAAGAGTTGAATGATGCATTCGCGCACCTTGGTGTCTATGGCGTTGACCCCTTGGGGGCCAACACCATGATACAATTTTGTTTGGCCAGAACGGATCCCAACGGAGGCCTGACCAGTGGCATTGACAGGGTGAACTCCTATTATGAAAATGTTGACGTAGACCTTGAAAGTGATAAAATGGGATACCTGACCAATTGGGACCCATCAAAATATGCCAACATTTGGGTGGTCAATTCAATCCAGGGAGAGATCCCCCCCAGCCCATTCAGTTGCGGCGTTTGGACAAGATCTGGTTATGGAGGATATGCCAGTGCCGGTGTCGGCGCCGTGGTCAGCGGACTCAGCACCCCATTGGTTGCACACGAGATGGGACATTACCTTTCCCTCTTGCATACATTTCAGGGCACCAATTGCGTCAACAATGATTGTACCACTGATGGAGACCTGGTCTGCGATACTCCGCCAGACAGGAGTACTCTAGGCTCCGCCTGTTCAAACCCTGAGAACTCCTGCAATACCGATACCATTTCAGGACCTTTCACCACAGATGTGCCCGACAATATCTCCAATTTCATGGACTATGGTAGCCCTTGCCCTACCGTATTCACCCAGGGTCAGGCAGACAGGATGCGTGCATTTCTGGAGTCTTTCAATGGGGGCAGCCTGATTGCAAGCAACAGGTGCAATATTCCATGTGCAGAAAATATCCAAGCCAGTTTTGACTGGAACACCAATCCGCATCCCATCATTGGAGACCTGGTTCAGTTCAACAACAGCAGTACTGGGGCTACAAACTACGAATGGTATGTGAATGGTGTGTTGGTAGACAATGTTTTTGCTTTGAAGTATGTTTTTCCGCTGGCCGGAAAATATGCGATAAAACTAAAGGCATACAATGCAGACAACAATTGCTTTGGATCTTATGTTGGCAATGTGATTGTTGACTGTGGCGTTGCTTCAAGGTTTTCTCCAGACAAGAGAATCATTGCATCTGAAACCGGCATCTACAGCGACACAGTAAGGTTTCTGAACAAGTCTTATGGTGCCACTGCTTATAAATGGTACTTGAGCGATTATACTGGAGGCAACATCACCATGGTCAGTACTGACAAAGACCTCGCTGTTATGTTTCCAAGAGCGGGGTTCTACCGCATCAGTCTTGAGTCCACCAACGGAACCTGCACAGAAATGTCCAGAACCTATACCATGAATGTTTTGGATCCAAAGCCTGATGGGATACTTACCATTTATGACATGGACTGCTACAAAAATGACAGCATCAGGATTGTTTTTAGCGTTTACAATGCAGGCTACGACACGATTCCCGCCAACATGCCCATAACATTTTATGACAGGGATCCTTCACTTCCCGGGGCACAGCAACTCAAAAATACCTTTGTTACCGATAAACCAATCCTTGGAAGATGTGGCTTTACCTATACCCATATCATTGCAGCCAACAGGGCAAAACTGGATACTGTTTTCGCTGTTTTTGATGAGCCAGACACACTCCTTGAATTGAGCAACATCAACAACAAGACCAGCAGGAGAAATTTTCAATTCAGGATTACTGTTTCACCAACTGATACCACTATATACACCAACAGTGATATACAATTGATGATGCGGAATTCCGGAGACAGCGCCAGCAATATCAAGTGGACAGCCAAGGCAACATCGAATTGTACCAACTGCAAGGATCCCATTTTCAGGATTGTGGATTCTACCAGAATCAAAGTATATGCAGAGAGCAGTTATGGCTGTGCAGACTCTGCTTATGCGAATGTCAATGTATTTCCCATCGATATTTACCTGACCACCAATGCTATTTTGTGTTCAAAAAATGACAGCCTTGTTGCCAGCTCCATCATTTGCCTTTCCAACGGATACAGCAGCCTCAAACAGAACATTGAAATGCGGTATTTTGATGGCGATACATCAGCCGGACCAGCCAACCTCCTGGGAACCGCAACGATACTGAGAACAACGGCTTTCAACAACCTCTGCCTGCTGGTTCGCCACCGCATCAAAATGAGTAAAACAGGAAAAGTCTTTGCTTATATCAATGGCGACCTAAAGCAATTTGAATCCAATCTCAACAACAACAGGTCCAATTATACGTATGTGCCATTCAGCATAGATGTGCCCGATGACGACATTGATGTATTCAGAGGAGTTGCCACCCAGTTATCAATCATCAATGGTGGGGAAAAATACAAGACCCTGCTCTGGACACCCTCCAACCAGCTGAGCTGCAGCACCTGCCCAGATCCTGTATTCAAAGGTAATTCCAATACGCTGTTGAAAGTAGTCGGATCGTCAGAATACGGCTGCAGGGATTCTGCCACCATCAAGGTGAATGTTTTCTGGCAGGACCATTTGATTCTTCCCAATGTATTTACCCCTGATGGCGACGGATTGAATGACAATTTTTATGTGATCGCTGGTAAGGATGTTAAACTGGTAAAACAGTTTCAGGTATTCAACCGCTGGGGGCAGAAAGTTTTTGAGAAAACCAATGGCAGCACCAATGATTATGCCGCTGGATGGAATGGCATGTTCAAGGGTGTTAAAGCGCCAATGGGCACCTATGTATATTTTATTGTGGTAGAATTACAGGATGGTTCCAGCGAAACGCACAAAGGAAATATCACACTCATCAGATAAAGTGAAAAAAAGCCTGACCATATTGTCCTTTGTTTTTATTGCACTGCAGGCCCGTGCACAGGACCCGCATTTCTCGCAATTCTTTTCATCACCATTGACCTTGAATCCTGCCAATACGGGCAACTTCTCAGGCTTTGCAAGGGCTTCAGCGAACTACAGGAACCAATGGCCTTCGTTTGGGAATGCATACTCCACGTCAACGGCTTCCATCGATGGCACAGTATTTAAGAAGCTCATTCCAGAAGGAGACAGGTTGAGCCTTGGCTTGCTGATGTTGTCTGATCAATCGGGCAATGGCATCCTGAAAGAAAACCACCTTGGTCTTTCTGCTGCCTATACCAAGGGGCTCGACGAGATGGGCAATCATTCCATCACCGCCGGTTTTCAAGGGAGTTTTAGCAGCCTTGGTTTTGATCAGAACAAAGCCAATTTTGAAGACGAAATATCAGCCAGTGGTTTTACATTGCCTTCCTCAGAGGTATTGCTTACAAGAGACCTGGGCAGGCAATATGTTGATATGCACGCGGGTCTGATGTACAAAGGTTCTTTTACTGAAAACGATCTTTTTTATGCAGGGGCATCAGTCTATCACCTGAAGACCCCTTCGTTGGGATTTTCATCACCCAATTATTTTATACAGCGCAGGTACAATGTGCATGGAGGTGGTTATATCGCACTTGGATATGCCACCACGGTTCATGCCAGTTTTCAGTACCAGCAGCAGTTCAATTACAAGGAATTTGTACTGGGCGGTGCCATCAGCCAGTTGTTGGTTGATAAACAAAAAACCTATACGGAGCTCTATGCGGGAGCATGGATCAGAAACAACGATGCGATCATTCCTTATCTGGGCATTGAATGGAACAGCCTCAGGGCGGGCTTCTCCTACGACATCAATTATTCAAAACGCAAAGCTGCTTCTGCCATGTACCAAAGCGCAGAAATTTCCCTCAATTGGATTTTCAATGTTGAAGAGGGTGCATTGACGGTGAAATGTCCGAAGTTTTAGGTCAATGCTGCTTCACAAACTTCTTGAAATAGGTTTTCTCGTTGTTGGTTACACGAAGCAGATAGACTCCATCCGCAGCATTCCCCAGTTCAACTGCATGTAATTTTGTTCCAGTATTGGTGTTGAACTGAACACCATTGTAGATGGTATGGCCTGATATGGAGATGATATCAAACTTCAGTTTTCCTGCCGCAGGATTCAGTTTCACCTCTACGCGGTTTCTTACTGGGTTTTGAACCAAGGTCAATCCTATTTGATCGGTGTTGTAATTGGCAACTGCAGTAGTGCCTGAAGATGTGAGCTGGTATCTGCTCAGGACCGGCATATGATCTGCGGTAGTGGTTGCGTAATTGGTGATCCAATCGTTTACTTCCCTGATCAATCTTGCAGTACCATTGATATAGTCTGCTTCCAGTTCATTGGAGATGATGACATGGTCAATAAAATCGGAGTAGCCAATCAAAGAATTATGTCCTGTATTGCTCAGGATCATGCTCACAGCCTTGTAGCGGTCTGCGTCCGTTGAATCCTTGACAATATCATCATAAGAAGAAAGCGCAGGGTTGACGCCTTCTGAAATGGTTGAATCAAGGTCATCGTTATAATCACCCAAGATGATAACATTGGCAGCATTAAAACTGGCATCAAGGGTATCTTTCAGCTCTTTGGCGCCATCTTTTCTTCTCAGGTGATCAGATGCGGTGCTACCAGACTTTCCATGCAACAGGATGAAATTCATTTTTTTGGTAGCAGTACCATTCACAACATCTGCCTGCAGCAAGAAGGGAACACGTCCGCTGGCCCAGTTGGAATTGGCGGCAGTACTGGTTTTCAGGAGTCCTCTTGCTATTGGGTTGGTGATGACGGATTTCCTGTAGGCAAAAGCAATCTTCTGACCAGACGCATAGCTTCCGCTTGTAGTATTGGCAGCGTTGGAGCAGTAATCAGAAACGATAAATCCATAGCCAGCAGAAGATTCAATGAGTGTTTTGAAACGGTTGATGTCTACCACTTCTGAGAATGCATAGATATCAGCGTCCAGGCTGTCCATGACGCGTTTGATATTGGCCTGTGCCAGGTCATCATTGGTTGGTCCCTGACCGGCTGCAGTGCTGCCAAACCAAAGGATATTCCAGTTGACCACATCAAGGGTTGTGGTTTTTGCATAGGTATTTCCTGAGAGATCATAATAGACGGTGGCTGAGCCCATGGCACTGAAGGCAATCCTACCAACAGCAACTGATTTATCTGTTGTAGGCATGTACCTGACATGAATGGTTTTAGATCCGCCGGCCAACTGTGCAACAGTGAAGCTGATGCTGCTGGAGAAATTAATATTGTCTTTGGAAACCTGGAAAAGCGCAGGAGCAGTGATCATCAGGTCTGAAGCGGCATTCATCACCTGAAAGCGAATGGGCTTGGATGTTGTTGTTGTACCAGCACTGCTGTTATCGAACTGGGCCAAGGTTGGTGTTTCAAGAACTACTTTTGCCACCGGTGCGGAGGTCCTGTTTTTTATTTGCACATCATCCAACGAAACCCTTGCAGCACCAAGCGCTGGAGAGGAAATGTATTTAAAGGCGATATAGGTTGACCCAGACTTATATGATGCTAGGTTGATGTCTTCAACGGCAGTCCACTTGTCGCTGTTGGGCAATGGGAGCAATGCGTCAACAGGCGTCCACGCAGCTGCCCCTGGAGCGGGCCTGGAAGCCTGGTTGCTGGCCACCAATACCTGAATCTGGGGTCCTGCGTATTTTGTCCTTTCGCTAAAAGAAAGAATAGGAAACTGAAAAAGACTAAGGTCAAGGGCTGGAGAAATCAGCCAGTCTTCGTTATCAACCGCACCTATTCCAGAAACAAAGCCATTGACCTGCACACCATTGGTACCGGCATTGCCGAATATGCTACAAGCCCATACGCTATCCCCCTTTACACTGGTCTGTGACCAACCCGAAGGAAGACCTCCTGCACAGGCATTGAAATCAAATGAAAATTCTGGCGCAACTGAAGTGGTAAAACTCCAGGTGCTGCTACCGGTAAATCCAGCAAACTTGTTGCCCGCAACATCAGCAAAAGCGGTGTTGGGAACCTCAATATAGTATTTTGTAGAAAGGGTGAGCCCGCTTACTGCAATGCTGGCCGCAGCACCCGTAACGGAAACAGCAGCTGTTGCCACATCAAAGGTGGACACCGTGCTGTTGTCTGCAAATTTTTTAATGGTAACCAATCCGGTTCCTTTTGCAATGGGTTCAGAGAAATTGAGCACCAGGCTTGTACTGGTGTTGATGCCTGTCGCATTGTTCGCAGGGCTCAGGGAAGAGATCATTGGGGCAGTATTGTCTGCACCAGCACTGATGGCCTCAATGGAGAAATCATCAATGCCCAACCCGTCATCAGCACCCGTTGCATTAAAATCAGACCAACGGAGGTAAAAAGTGGCCCCGTTTCCTATGTTGAGGCCTGTGATGGTAAAATTGATGGCTGTTGTATTCGCAGCAACGGTTCCATCCAATGCCCCAACAGTTGCTGTGGTGATAGGCCCTGTGAAGTCCAGCTGGTCTGCATTGATCCAGGTTCCCGTAGCCAGACTGGTGGCATCCGTGCTGTATTGGAAATCGAGCCTGTCTGCCCTCGCAGTGGCGCCGAGCCTCCACTGTTCTCCAACATAACTGATTTTGAGTGATGATACTGCACCGCCGGTCGTATTGGTAAAGGCTACCCCAATGGATGGAATCAAACTTCCTGACTGAACCGTTCCAAGTGCCCTGTCATCAGCGGCATCAAGACCAAAGCTATAGGTATCCCCTGAAGTGGAGGAGCCTGTTCCGGCAGTATAGGTTAAGTTGGCGTTTGTTCCTGTCTCCAGCAGGAGCCATCCGGAAGGAAGGGTTGATGCCGTTCCTGTTTTTGCCAGTGTGTTGAAGTTTTGCGTATACGGCGTTGCAGTGAGAGATACTTGCGCATGCAAGGCATTAACAAAAAAAATCACTGTGGCAAAAAGGACAGAAAAGGAGGAAGGTAAAAAACGCATGAAGAGGAGATTTATGCGAATATAGAGGGATTTTGAAAACCCTCACCCATCCATCCGTCAAGTCAGCATTAATTTTTCTAACCCAGCCTTCAAATGCCGGGCTGGAAAAACGCCTGACTGCCTCCACTTCACATCCATTAGCCCAATGATTTCGCCAAACGTTGAATTATTTGACATCTTGTTGGAACGCCTACTCCTTGATCCAAATCAACGGATTCCTGATGGGCAGGTTCCTGATTACCTCATCTTCAGTGGGGGCATGGTCAAGAAATTTCCAGGTATTGAACAAGGCTTGATCATTGAGTGCAATGGCACCAAAAATCATAAAAGGGTGCGCCACGGGCCAATTGTCCCAGTACATCACATCCTGCTTGAAGGTCCATTTCTTCTTGTCTTCCACAAATGGATGCATGAAGGATATCCCCTTCCGGATTGATCGTTTGTCTTCCAGGGCAAATTCCCACACATTGTTTTGCTTGTCAGAAAGCATTTTACAGAGCATGACCATGGCATCAAGGTTGAACAGGGAGTATCCATAAGGCTTTGTTCTGGCCAACTCCTTGGGAAAGCTTCCATCCATGGCCATTTGGCCTGGCAAGTGCAATGTTTTAAAGCGTTGTCTGCAAAGATCCAACAAAGAATCGTTTTGGGTGAACCTTGCAAACCCAGCCACCTGCATGGTCCAGCAGGTGCCATGGTTGTTGAGTGCATTCATCTCATCGATGCCATATTTATGGTGGGTGACCCAGTTGAGGTATTTTTCAAACCATGCGCGATATTGAATAAACTCAGCAGGCTTGGCCGATTTGCTTTTTTCAAGAACATTGAGGGCTTGTGCCACTTCAATCATTTGGATCATGTCTATGATGCCAATTCCCCTGCCAGTGAACCTGCCCTTGATGGCCTGTGCGTAGAGCAGGTGTGGATTCATAAGTGTTGCAGTATCGATGAACCAAGCCCTTGCATGCCTGAATGCCTGCGCCGCATACCGCTCTTTTTTGCTTGTAAGATATGCTGATGCAAGTGAACCCATGACCCGGCTGAAGCGAATCATGGCCTTTCGGTGATCAATAAAATTATCGGGATTGGTCATGCCATCCCGCTGTATATAAGGACTGTCGGTACTTTTAGGGTTGGGCCACCAATAATCCCCTTCAGAAAAAAAATCATGCTTGCCTCCGCTGCTCCGGCTTGATGTTGAAGCAGTCACAGTAACAGGTAGTTGTTCCATTGCCCAACTTGCTTCCTTTTGAACATAAGGCATCAAGACCTTTTCCGCCGCTGATGCCATGGTGGATGAGGGGGAAGGAGTTTGTGCTGAAAGCTGGACGGAAAGTAGCGCTACATTGAGCAATAGAATAGAATGTTTTGCAACTGAACAGATCATGCGTATAGCTTGTTTGAAGGAAAGTTAGCGCAATTTTGGCTTTATCGAAAAACATCATCGAAAACGTTTTCCTACATATATACCAAGCCTTTTGAATCAAACAAATGCTATCCTTATCTTTGAACTCTTCATGAGGCCATTACTGCTAACAATTTTCTTTTTTGTTGCAACAACCTATTGCCTGCAAGGACAATCCCTGAGCGCCATGCAACCATTGCTTGATACAGGTTATTTTGCCAGAAAGTCAGTTGAATCGATAAAAATTGATGGTCTGCTTACAGAGGACACCTGGGAAAAAGCACAAAAGGCAACCAACTTTATCCAAAATTTTCCGATAGACAGCTTGATGGCATCTGCCAAGACGCAGGTGATGGTTTCTTATGACGAAAAATTTTTGTACATAGCCGCCAAGCTTTACAATTCTGTGAGCAAACAGTCCTATGTAACGCCATCACTCAAACGTGATTTCAGGGGAGAAGCCAATGATGCAATTGTTATCAGCATCGATCCATTCATGGACAGGACGAATTCATTTTCTTTTGGTGTCAATCCCTATGGGGTACAAAGGGAAGGGCTGGTCGTCAATGGCGGCGTAAACAGCGAGGACCTCAGTTTATCTTGGGACAACAAATGGTTCAGTGAAGCAAAAATGTTCGATGATTATTGGACAGTAGAAATGGCCATTCCTTTGAACACACTCCGGTTCAGGAATGGTGCCAAAAAATGGCTGGTTAATTTTTACCGCATTGACAGTTACAACGCAGAACGTGCAGGATGGGCAAGGATTCCCAACCAATTTGCGATGATTTCATTGGCCTTTTCAAAGCCTTTGGAATTTGAAACACCCATCACTAAAAAAGGGCAGAATATTTCTTTGATTCCCTATTTATCACCAGGCGTTTCCAGGAGTCCCTCAAGCGCCGGGAGCGATAAATTCAATACCCGTTCCCGGTTCAATTATGGCGGTGATGCCAAAATTGGGCTTGGTTCATCGCTGAATCTTGACATGACCTTCAATCCAGATTTCTCCCAGGTTGAAGTTGATAACCAGGTCACCAATCTTGATCGGTTTGAAATTCTCTTCCCAGAAAAAAGGCAGTTTTTCCTTGAAAATGGAGACCTGTTTGCCAATTTTGGGGTAGATGGTATACGACCATTTTTTTCAAGACGCATAGGCGTTACCAGAGACCCTTCAACCGGACAAAATATTCAAAACAGGATAGAAGCTGGCATGCGAATGAGCGGCAAGATTGGCGATGACCTGAGGCTTGGGGTGCTTCAGATGCGAACAGCAGCCATTGACTCCATTGGTCAGGCAGCCAATGATTTTTCTGTTATTGCACTACAACATAAGGTCTTTACAAGATCCAGCATTGGTGTATTGTTTACCAACAAGGAAGTGTCAGGCAGCAAAGATTTCAATAGGGTTGCCGGCATTGACTACAATATTGCATCAAAGAACAATGCATGGAATGGAAAATTGTTTTACATGAAGTCCTTCGACCCATTCAAGACCAGCAATGATAAGGCTATGGGAGGAAGCATCGTGTACAACAAGAGAAATTTTGAAATAAGGCAAAGGCTTTATTCGATTGGAAAGGAATTCAACCCTGAAGTAGGTTATCTGAGAAGAGGAGGATTCTTGCGGTATGCAGGTGACGCTACCTGGAAGATCTATCCCAAAAACACTGGCGTCAACAAACACGGCCCAATGGTTGACTATGATTTTACCCTCTTCCCATCAAAAGGAATAACCGATTACGACCTTAACTTCATCTACAACATCTTGTATAAAAATTATTTCACCCTGCTGTTCAGGGCGAGAAGGGATTTCACCAGATTGACAGAAGATTTTGACCCTACCAATTCCGGTGGAATCAAATTAAAGGCGAACCAGGAGTTTGTTTATCACTCCATCATTGCAAGCTTAATTTCAGACCAAAGGAAAAAATTGGTAGCAAAATTACAGACAAGGTCTGGTCAATACTTCAATGGCAGCAGGTTGAATCTTGATGGTGAAATTACCTACAGGATTCAACCGTATGGAAGCATCTCCAGTGTATTCTCCTTCAATAGGCTTCGGTTTCCACAGCCCTACAAAAGCGCAAACCTTGTGTTGGCCGGACCTAAAATCGACCTTACTTTCAGCAAATCTGTTTTCCTCTCAACCCTGATACAGTACAACAGCCAGATCAACAACATCAACATGAACATCCGTTTTCAATGGCGCTTTGCTCCTGCTTCAGATCTTTTTCTTGTGTATACAGACAATTACTATGCCGATAATTATATGTCCAAAGGCAGTGCGCTTGTATTGAAAGCAACGTATTGGTTCAATCTTTAGGCATTCAATAGCGAATGGATTTGAATACGATTTCTGCATATCCATTTCTTTCATAAAAAACACCAATCGTTTTTTTATCAATGATAACAAGATCGCTGTAAGCCGCCCAATCGCGTTTTTTCTCGTCTGCAGACTTCTCCACTACTATGTTCTTTACCCAGGTTTTGCCTTCATCATAACTGATGCGCAAGGTAAGGTTGTCGCGTTTTTTTTCATCCGCAGCATTGCAGGATGCGATGATGGCCTTGCCTTTTTTGTATCCCAAGGTGATGATGGATCCCTGGCATACCGGGTCTGGAAGAGAAGGTTCAAAATAGGCGGTATCCCAGCTGGCACCGCCAGTGCTGGAGTAGGCAAGAATACGCTGTTTGATATCACCCCGTTGGTTGCGAATGCTCATCATCATGCGTCCGTCAGACAACTCAGCTGCCATGGTTTCATTTGAACCAGGAATATCAACATTGGTGGAAAGTTTGAATGTTTTACCATGATCATCAGAATAAAATCCATGCGCATTGCAATCCCTGTATTGGGGTTGCGGATCGCCAGCAGTATGGTTTGCGGCTACAAAAATTCTTCCTTTGTACGCACCATGTTGAAACTGGAATGCATGGCCGGGTGTGTTGGCATACGTGCGCCAATCTTCTTTGAACTGGTAGGCCGGATTGGCAGTTGGCTGAAAAGGCCTGTGGGCCTGCAATGTAATGTTTACAGCCTCAGACCAGCTATTGCCCTGGTCGGTGGATTTGATGTACCATACTTCCCTCAATCCATTTCCCTTCCGCACTTCACCCTCATGGTTGTTGCCTGTATTGTAAAACAAATACACAACACCCTGGGGATGTTCAGGATCAAGCATGTCTACAACCGGAGCTGGATTTCCTGCCTGAAGTGATGCATAATTCACCAGGACCTTCACCGGTGACCAGGTTTTCCCCTTGTCTGCACTGCGTTTCATGACAATATTGATGTCGCCAAAATCTCCGCTGTTGTTGACACGGCCTTCTGCAAATGCAAGTATTTCCTTGTTCTTTAATGCAATGATGGCAGGAATGCGGTAGCTTTTATGGCCTTCTGTACCACTGGTAAAAACAGCCACTTCCTGGCCAAACGCCAGGTTGACCAAAAGCAAGAAGAGGAAGGGTAAATATTTCATGATAATGCAATTGTTTTTTGGGGTTTAAGAAATAATAATTGGATGATGAGCACAATCACAACCACGAAAGCCAGCATGGCAAAATCTTTGCCCAGATTGCCGGCATCGGTTGATTTTCCCAAATAATCGGTGATCAATGCTCCTGCGAAAATTCCTGCGGTATTTAAAAATCCATATCCGGTTGCACGTTGGTTGGGTTGTACGAATTGACAGAGGATGGGCATGTTGTTGGTATCAAACATGCCAAATCCAAAGCCAAATAAAAATGCAGAGGCAATGATGTGGAAAACAGTAAAGCCATATCCCATCAAGAATAAGGCAGGAATGGTCAGCGCAAGCCCAATAGCGCCTGTGTAAATCCTTCCCCTGCTGTTAACCTGAAACCATCGGTCCGACAGGATTCCGCCCACGATCACCCCAAGCAAGGAGGAGATGGAGATGGAGATGGTGGTCAAAGGACCGGCAACAGACATGTCGATGTTCAGGTTCTGAGCGATCAAAGTTGGGGCCCAGTTTTTGATGGCCCAACCCGGAAGACTGGGCACAGCAAAGTAGAGCACGATGATCCAAAAATGGAAAGAACCCAGGAGCGATGTCAGGCCTGAAAAAAAGTTTTTATTGGGTTGAAGCCCGATGGATGCGGCGTTGGTTTCTCTTTTTTTATCCCTCAGGAAAAGGATAAGCACCATGGCATAGAGCATCCCAATCAATCCAAATAAAATGAATGTATTTTGCCAGGAATAATATTTTGATACGGTGGAACCAAATCCACCCAAAGCCTGTCCCATATAGATGCCAGACATGTGGATGCCAATGGCCAAGGACCTTGTCTTATCAGTATGGAAATCTGCAATCAATGACAGGCCAGCAGGAATGTACAGGGCCTCACTGAAACCCATGATGGCGCGCAATACATACAACTGATTGAATGTTTCTGCATAGCCCATGGAGAATGTCACGGCAGACCAAACAAAAAGACTGCCAATGATCAGCCATTTTCGGTTGATGCGGTCAGCGATAATGCCAGAGAAAGCACTCATGGCTCCATAGACCCAGAGGAATATAGCCATCAGCCTTCCGAAATTGGTGGCCTGTTTCAGCTCAGCAATGTCTATTTGCATGGCGGGACGCATGGTGGAAATCATCTGCCTATCCATATAGTTCAGGAGTGCAACCCCGAAAAGCAATGCAACGATAATCCATTTGTAGTTTTTGGAAGTACTCATTTTTTAGAATTTAGTTCAAGAGAAAAAATATTGGGGGTTCTCACACCTGCTCTGATTTCTCCACCCGGTATCATGATGAAACCATTCCAAACGAATGCATGGGTTGTTACTGGTGTTGAGAATGGCAAGATCCCGATATTATCCCAGCGATCATGTTCAATATCATAGGCCAGTATTTCATGGCTGAATCCCGGATGGGTTGATTGAAGGACGACTCTTTTT
Source organism: uncultured bacterium (assembly GCA_903834825.1). Lineage (GTDB taxonomy): Bacteria > Bacteroidota > Bacteroidia > Chitinophagales > Chitinophagaceae > Pollutibacter. Next base: position 73,791 of record CAILKQ010000039.1, read on the forward strand.
TTATCCAGTGTTTCGATAACGATGGAATCTGTTTCCTTGTTTTTTTGCGCAACCAGTGCTTCAACCTTTGAAAAAACTTCACCCCTGTCTCCTCCAAAAAGCAATACCCTTCCGGAAGGGTCAAGCAAGCCTGTTCCTGCAGACAATCCATATGGGAGCGGTGCTTTCACTGTCCATTGTTGTGTTTTGATGTCAAAGAAATGGTTGGTGGAATACAAATCGCTGATGCCATTTTGTTTCTTGGCACGACCAGCCAGAACATAAATGCCTTTTGACTTTTGTCCATTGAAAAAAACGGCCACCCCATGGCTTATGGGATGCGGGAGTGGAGGCAATGAAGTCCACCCATTTTTGGAATTGTTCAAGTCCAAAACAAATACCTTGTCTGATACCTTTGATACTGTTTCCCCGCCCATGACGTATACACTCGATTGGTATGCCACGGCCATGGCATTCGTCAAGGGAATTGGAAGGTCTGGTAAAAAAGCGAGTTCTTTATCATCCTTGATTACCTTCAAGATCATCACCTTATTGAGTATTCCCGTTTCATTTTCACCACCAGCCATCACCAACCCTTTTTCAGTTGATGCCGTTGCAGCATAACCAAGGTTCATCGGGAGTGTATACTTCCCAGAAAAAGTCAGTACGCCTTTGGTGTTTTTAGCATAGAAAAAAACATCGTCATAATAAACCTTTCTACCTCCTTCCCAGGGCATTTTATCTGGGAAGTTTGTACCTCCTGCAATTATCATAAAATCACCAAACACTCCTGCACTTTGTCCTGCAAGCCCTATGGAGGAAATGCCTTTTGTGGCGGGAAATTCTCCGACCTTCTTCCAATTGGTCAATTGATTGGGTTTGGGCTGGCTATTGGCAGTCAACATCCAGAGCATTGAAAAGATGATAAAAGCGTTTGCACGGACCATTGCGTAAAACCGTTTTATGTTGATCAATATTACGCTTTTTCATGTATCAGTTGCCCGAAAGAATGGATGATGTTTCACCAGCGATGCGCTATTGAGATCCAAATAAAGCCTTGCCTGTTCATGATGCCGCAAGGCCGTTGAAGGATACAAGGCACTGACAGGGCTGTTGATGGTATGGTATACGGCTTGTGCCTTGTTAAGGCCCGGCACCACACACACAATGGATGCTGCTTTCAACAATGCAGGAATGGTGAGGGTGATGGCGGTTGTTGGCACATCCTCTATTGATGGGAAACAACCATCATGCACCTGCTGCATCCTTGATACTTCATCCAACTCAACAAGCTTTACCATGAATGGATCGTTGAAATCAGCCACGTGAGGATCGTTGAAAGCAAGATGGGTATTCTCTCCAATGCCCATGCAGACCAGGTCTACAGGATGGGCTTCGAGCAATGCGGCATAGCAGCTGCATTCTGCTGCAGGATCAGCAGCATTTCCATTGATATTATAAACAGTATTGAACGTTTGTTTGCCAAAAATGGCCTGCTCTAAAAAATGACCAAACCGCTGTGGTGCATTGTCATTTAGTCCTACATATTCATCCATGTGAAAAGCATTCACCCTGCTCCAGTCAATTTCGTCATTGGCGGCCAGGTGAAACAGCATTTCATTTTGTGAGGGAGCGGCAGCAAAAATAATGTTGACAAATTCTTTTGTGTTGAGCAATGCTTGGATCTGCGCTGCTGCATCTTTTGCTGCAGCCATGCCCATCTCATCTCGGGTAGCATAAACATTGACGTGCAAGCGGTCTGCATTAAAAGTTTGGATGGGCACCATGGTTTGAAATAAAAATGTTGTTGAAACTAAGGGAGATGGACAATCTTCCCGGTTCTTGCACTTTCATAAATGGCCAGCACAATTTCCACAGCCTTCCTGCCTTCTACTGCATCAACCATTGGCTGGGTATCGGTTTCAATGGCATGGATCATGTCTTCAATCTGCCGCTGGTGCCCAACAAAACTGATGTCTGCAGGATTGGAAGCACCGCCACCATGTGCGAGGGCATTCCCTTTCATGCCTTCATTGAGTTGCCTGTCTTCCTCCGTCATCTCAACAAACTCCCACTTCGTCAAATTGCTTTCTTGCAGTACTGCTGTGCCCACCGTGCCATTGATCTCAATCCGCTTCAAATCTCCCGGGAAAATAGCAGTAGAACATTCAATATTACCCATCGCACCATTGGCGAATTTCAACACAGCAACAACCGTATCTTCCACTTCAATTTCCTTGTGTCTTCTGTTGCCAGCAAAAGCCTGTACCGAGTCAACCTTCCCCATGTACCACTGCAATAAGTCAACCGAATGAATGCCCTGGTTCATCAGCGCACCACCGCCATCCAGCGCAATGGTTCCCCTCCAGGGATTGGACTTGTAATAGGCCTCACTGCGGTGCCATTTTACATAGGCATCCCCCAATACAATATCACCAAACTTTTGACCGTCGATTGCTTTTTTCAACAAAAGGGCCTGGTCATAAAATCGCGAAGGGAAAATTACGCCCACCTTCATCCCTGTCTGCCTGGATGAAGCGATGATGCTGTCGCATTTTTCAAGGGTAACCTCCAAAGGTTTCTCTACCAGGCAATGTTTGCCTGCGCTGATACATTGAAGCGCAGGATCTTCATGTGCTCCGGAAGGTGTGCAAATGCAAACGATGTCTATGGCAGGATCGGCCAGCATCTCATCCAGTGTATCAAACGCCTTGCAATGGTGCTGTGTTGCGAAAGCCTCCATTTTCTCAAGCCCTCGGCTGTGCAATCCAACCAATGTTGCATTGCCGATGGCCCCAATGGCCTTGGCATGTATATGCGCAATCATTCCCGCGCCAATGATTCCAAATCCGAATGTTCCGTTGTTCATGCTATGCTTGATTAAATGATTATTTTCCTTTTTCTTTCAGGGCCAATATGAGTGCCTCAACTCTCTCAGGTACTTGTTTTGTGAATAGGCCTGCGCCAATGAATACCAAGGCTGAAACCATGGTGGGCAATCCCACTTCAAGGGCCAGGTTGCCCAATTGCAGGTTCTTGGTAATGATGAAAGTAAGCAATCCTGCCACAATGGAGGCAATCGCAGCCCTCGGTCCGCAACGCTTGAAAATGGGCAAGAGTCCGAACAACAAAGGCATTGAGGTTGGCCCAAGCAAGGCAGCGAACCAATTGACAATCAGCCCGAGGACACCGCCAAAGCGCTGGTAGTTCAATGCAATGACAAGTGTTGCCAATGTGAAAACAAAAGTGGTGATGCGTGCCGTGCGCAAGGCGTATTTGTCGTTGTTGAATTTTGGGGAGAGCACGGGCAGGATGTCTCTTGTGATGACAGCCGCCACTGTATTGACATCAGAAGAAGTCATGCCCATGGTTGCGGCAAACAAGGAGGCGATGACCAATCCTATCATGCCTGTAGGAAGCACCTCGAGCATCAACCATCCATAGGATTCTGAAGGAACGGTTCCTGCAGGAAGCAGCAGGGGTGAGGCCCACATGGGAAAGAACAAGATCAGGGGCCAAAGCAAATACAAGACTCCAGAAAGCCAGGCGGCTTTAGAAGCCTCTTTTTCTGTGGGGGATGAAATGTATCGGGTGGCCAGGCTCCAGCTGCCTCCATTGTAACTCAGGAAATAAAGAAAGAACATGACCAGCACAAATCCTATTGAATAGGGTTCATTGAAAAAAGCATGGTGTTGTGGAGGAAGCTGTTTCCAGATACCCATGATGGAATCTGTTCCACCCAAGCGGTTCACCACCAGCACAAACATCACGATACCGCCGAGGACCTGCACGATGAACTGGATAAAATCTGTCACAATCACTCCCCATAGCCCGCCAAACGTAACATAGACAAGGGTTACAACGCCTGAAACCAGAATGCCTGTTTCCATGGGGATGCCTGCCACCACTTTGAGCAGGATGCCAATGGCGGCCCATTTTGCCCCCACATCAAAGACCTTGAGCAGCACGCCATTCCAGGCCACCACCTGTTGTGTGAGCAGGTTGTAACGGATGCGGAGGTATTCTAACGGAGACTGAATCTGCAACTGCTTGCGCAACCTAACCCAATACACGGGAAAAATTCCTGCGGCGCCAATGATTACCAACCCTACAGGCAGTGCCCACCAGATGTACATGGTAAAACCATGTGTAAAGGCCACTGCCGCATAGGCAACAAATACGGCACCACTATGCCCGGAAACATGGTGAGAAATTCCTGCCAACCACCAGGGCAGATTGCCCCCTGCAACAAAATAATCCTCTGCATTTTTGCTGCGGTAATAAGACATGATGCCGATCACCAACATGCTCAGAAAAAACAAGCCGATAACAGCAAGATCGATGGATTGTAACTGCATGAAAAAGACCTAGGCCATTTGATGAATTATGCTTTTAAAGATAAAGCATATCACCTTCGTATCCGGGAAAAAGTTTGGCGGTATCCACCACATTGAGGTGCTTTTTTGCCACAGAAGCAAATACGGATCGGAAGTCTGTTGTCACTGGCAAATCCCTGTTGTCTTCCAGCGAGGCCTTGTCCAAAGCACCCATCTTGTGGTATACTTTTCCGCCCTGGACATCATTGCCCAGTACAAAAAGACAGCTTGCTCTGCCATGGTCTGTTCCGCCAGTTCCATTCTGGTGAACCGTTCTGCCAAATTCCGTCATGGTCATCACGGTAACCTCATCCTGGTAGCCTGCCATATCTTTCCAGAATGCAGCAATGCTGTCTGAAAAATCTTTCAGGTTTCTGGCAAAAGACCCATTGGTTGTTCCCTGGTTGAAATGCGTATCCCAGCCTCCGGATTCAGCAAAAGCAACCTCCATCCCGATGTTCATTTTGACCAGCATGGCAATTTGTTTCATCGATTTCCCCAGGGGAGAATTGGGGTAAATAGCCCCGGGTGCAGGGGTATAATTGTTGGCCAGTTTCAGGTCAAGCATTTTCATCGCTTCAAAACTTTCCTTGCCTGATTGCTTCAGCAATTGGTTGGAAGTTTGGTCGTACAATTGTTCAAAAGAATTCGCTGCCATGTTGCCTGCCAGTGGATTGCCCCTCATCTGTATCACGAACTCCTCAAGGTTGTTGATGGCAAGCGCATCATGATCTCCTTGCAAGGCCCTGGGCAATGCAGCCGTCAGGCTGACGGCACTGAAAGGCGTTGCCTCATGGCCTGTCAATCCTATGGCCCGGTTCAACCAGCCACTGGGTGTGTTCTTGCTGTTGGGTGTTCCGCTTTCCATATAATCCTGTGCATCAAAATGGCTTCTTGTTTTGTTGGGACTGCCCACACCATGTACGACCGCCATGCGGCCTTCCGTAAAATAAGGGGACAGTGAACCCAATGAAGGGTGCAAGCCAAATTTTCCATCCAGGTCAAAAAGCTGGCCCTCGGTTTGTGCCGGGCTCATGTACAAGCCGGGCCTGAGCAACTTCAGGTTGGGATCATTGTATGGCGTTACTGCCATCAGTCCATCCATCGCCCCCCGTTGAAAAATACAGACCAATGTTTTTGTTTTTTTGTACGGCGGGATGATTTTCCGCTCACCTGCAGTGGCAGCAATAAAGGAAGGGATGCCCCCCAACCCAGTAGCGAAAACTGCCATTGCACCTGATTTCATAAAAGCTCTTCTATTCGTCATGGTGCGGATTTATTTTCTTTGGAATTCGGGTGAGCCAATGATGATGCCCACCACATGGGCCACTTGTCCTGAAACAGCAGTTTCCATTGGAGGTGTTTTTTTGTCTTTCCCCTTTCCCATCTTCGGAGTCATCGCATCGCCCATCATATCCCCGGCACCCAATTTGTCTTCCTCAATACTGGTCGGAGGTTGCGTTGAAGCCAAGGCCTTGTCCAGCCTGGCTTGCAGCGCTTCGTCGCGCACAAGGGTTGTGAGGCGGCTTATGTTTTCTTTTTGATTTCTTCCAGGCAATAAAATGGCGCTGTAGGTCTGCAGGGCATCTTCCACACTTTCGGGCTCATGGTTGTTGTTCAACCCAAGAAGGTTCATGCCAACACCCGGAATGCGCTGTGCTGCAATGGCCAATCCAAAATTCATCCTGTTCAACAATGAGCCGGTGTTGACCCAAAAAGAAGCCTTATCGGGGAACCCTGTTGGAGCACCATAACTGTAGATCTTCTGCCCCATCCTGGTACACCAATCATTGAGCTGGTAGGCATTCCGGAGGTCTGCGTTGGTGGCCCTGATGGCACTCACCACCAGTTCAAACGGTGATTTTATTTTGCTGCGCAAGACTTCTTTTTTCCAGAATTCCCTGCTGTTGAGCATGGCAATCATGGTCTGCTTGATGTCTCCACCTGTTTTGGTGAAGACATCTGCCATGGCGGCAACCAGCGTGGCAGAGGGTGTATCACAAACGAAGCGTGTCGCAATTTTTTTACAGATGAATGTTGCAGTGGAGGGATGGGTGGCCAACTGGTGCAGCACTTCCAGCCCCTCATTCAAGCCACCATTCGATAGGTATTTTTTCCCGAGCACGGTTTTCTCCTGCTGGTCGTGGCGAACTGCCAAAAACAGAAAATCACCTTCGGTTGTTGCCATGTTCTTGCCCAGCCTCGACTGCTGCATTTTTGCTAACCTTTCACCATATCCATCTTTCATCATCGGCCTAACCGTCCAGCCTGTCAATGCCCTGGCCACCTCGGTTACATCGGCCTGCACATACCCACCATCAACACCAAGGGTATGGAGTTCCATCACTTCTCTGGCATAATTTTCATTCAGGCCAGCTGTCTTCTTCAGTTTGCTGTTGGCAGGAACCATTTTTTTGATGCGCTGGTTCATTTCATTGTTGTCGCTTCCGCTGCTGGCATTGTCGAGGTAATACAACATGGCAGGATGTTGGGCTGTAGCCTTGAGCAAGGATTCAAATTTCCCCATCGTATGCGGACGGATGGCATCCCTTTCATACGTAAGCACATAAGGCTGTGACTGACCCTTTGTAACGGATACATTGAAATGATTGAACCAGAAATCTGTCATCAGTTCCTGCAACTGGTTTTCACTGTAGACTGCCCGGATCAATTTTTGGGCAACCAGTTGCCTGTTCAGTTCCTGCGGCAGTTTCAGGCCTTTTTCCTGCATCAGTTTCAACAAGTCTTTCCTGTAATCCGCCTTTTCCAATTTGGCCATGGAATCCTTGCTGAGGGTACCATTTTTTTGCATCATCCGCACTACCTGACCAGCATTGAGGTAGGTGTTGACAATGGTTTCATTGTCCAGTGCCAATGCATCATAGCCCGATAGTTTTTTTTCAAGTGCTGCACCAGGGAGTGAGTGTTCCAGTTGTTGTTGCACCCATTTTTCGAGCCCGATGGCCAGTGCTTTTTCTACCTCCCCAGGCCGGGCACCAAAGCTCAGCCTGCTCAACAAATGTTCTACCGCTTCGCGCTCACTGAGGCCTTCTTTTTTATAAGGCATTTGAAGGCGTTGATCACTGTTGAATTGTTCAACAGTAAAGGCCAGCGAGATGAAAATAAATATCAATACAATGTATCGCATGGGTATCAATTGAAATAATAGGACTGAATCAACATTGATTGGTTTAATGTGAAACTACCACATAAATTAACTAAATTGGTGCATGCGTTTTTTTCACCTGTTGGTGTTTGCTAATTTTATCTTTTCATTTGGATTTGCCCAAACGCAAATGGAAGTTCCATCATCATATAGCATATTCAAAACTGCAACTTCACCAACCATTGATGGTACAATTGAAAGGAAGGAATGGGCCACTGCAAACTGGACATCGAATTTCTCAGACATACTGGGCAGAAAAAATCCAAAGCCGCCACTGGATACCCGTTGCAAAATGCTCTGGGATGACCAGTACCTCTACATTGCTGCAGAGCTGGTAGAGCCCGACATCTGGGCTACGCTTGTCAACCGCGATGCCATCGTATACAACGACCTTGACTTCGAAGTTTTTTTAGACCCCAACAATGATGGAGAACAATATGTTGAAATCGAAATCAATGCCCTGGGAACGGTGATGGACCTCTTCATGAGCAAGCCTTACAAAAAAGGAGGAAGGTTTGATCTTGGATGGAATGCAGAGGGCATGAAAACTGCGGTGAAGATCTACGGAACAATCAACAACAATACAGACCGCGATAAAAAATGGACGGTGGAAATGGCCATTCCGTATGAGGCCCTGAAAAGAGAGGGAAGGATCAGCCATCCAACCAATGGAAGCACCTGGCGCATCAACTTCTCCAGGGTGCAATGGCCCATGGAAAAAGAGGGAACATCGTACAAAAGAAAACAAGTAGAAGAAGGCAAGAGGCTGCGGGAGTCCAACTGGGTCTGGAGCCCAACAGGTGTAATTGACATGCATGTTCCACAGCAGTGGGGCTTTCTTCATTTCAAACAGTAATTCAAGTGATATGAACAAAAGAAGATCCTTCATCAAGTCTGGCCTACTGACCGCATCAGCGCCACTTTTGCATCTATCGCTTCCCATGCTTTCTATGGCAAGTGAAACATCAAAAAAAGGGAAGCACTGGATCTGGATCAACCCAGACCACAAGCAGGAAGCAGCTGCCATCACCAAAGAATATGCTGCATTGAAGGATGCGGGAATCAGGGGGATTCTTTTTGAATCCGACAGTGAAAAACATTTCCGTGCAGCCAAACAACTTGGACTTGAAGGGCACAGATGGAATTGGACCATGAACAATGGGTCAAAAGAATTGCTGGCCAAGCATCCAGAATGGTACGCCGTTTCAAGGGATGGTAAGTCTTGCGCCACCCATCCGCCGTATGTCGGCTACTACAGGTGGCTTTGCCCCTCCAAACCTGAGGTGATTGCATTCCTCAAAAATGAAGCAGAGAAGATCCTTGCCAAAGACTATATCGATGGCCTTCACCTTGATTACATTCGGTTCTGCGATGTTGTCTTGCCATTGAACCTCTGGAGCCAGTACAAGGTTGATCAAAGGACCGAGATGGCGGAATACGATTTCTGTTATTGTGAAACCTGTCGTGCCAAATTCAAAGCACAGACTGGGAAAGATCCGCTTGAATTTACATACCCCGATGAGGCACTCTCCTGGAGATTGTTCAGGTACGAAGCCATCAACAATGTTGTCAATACCCTGGCTGAGGTAGCGCAAAAACACAAAAAATGGATCAGTGCAGCTGTATTTCCTACCCCTGAAGTGGCCAGGCGAAACGTAAGGCAGGATTGGACCAACTGGAACCTGAGTGCTGTTTTCCCGATGATTTACCACGGATTTTACCAGGAGGAAGTAAAATGGATAGGTGAAGCAGTAAAGGAAGGCGTGCATTTTCTGAACGGCAAGTTCCCCTTGTATGCTGGAATTTATCTGCCTGATTTCAAAGGCAATATGGAAGACTTGGCCGCTGGCATGGGTCATGCCATGAAAAACGGTGCAGCCGGCATTTCCCTTTTTGGCAGGCCCTCAAGCGAGGTACTGGCAGTCCTCAAGCAATACCCATAGATCTCCATCAGCGTGATGGATAGGATTTTTTTGTAAACCCAATAATATTTTTTAGGTTTGTCTAAACTTTATTTAGACATGCCTAAATATTCCGTCAGTGAAGAGAACCATATCAAGGCCATTTTTCATTTGCAAAAAGAGGCAGAGAACGTTTCTACCCAAGAGTTGGCGGAAAAGCTGAATACAAAGCCTGCTTCCATCACCGACATGATGAAAAAGCTGAAGGCGAAAAAACTACTGAAATACAAGCCCTATCATGGATTCAGGCTCAGCGAAGTGGGTAACAAGGTCGCCCTGGGCATTGTGAGGCGACACCGACTCTGGGAATTCTTTCTTTCAGAAAAATTGGGGTTCGCGTGGGACGAGGTTCACGATATTGCAGAAGACCTGGAGCATGTGAGCAGCAAGAAACTGATCAACAAACTGGATAGTTTTTTAGGATTGCCGAAGTTCGATCCGCATGGAAATCCAATTCCAGACCAGCACGGAAAAATACAAAAGGATACATTGGCCAGAAAAAATAATGATAAGCCATGAAACACCTACACGAAGAGTTCACTTCACTGGGTGATGTAAACCAAAGCATTGATACCACCCAAAAGCGCAAAGGCTGGAGGCGTGTGTTGGCCTTTTTTGGACCAGCCTATCTGGTCAGTGTCGGGTATATGGACCCGGGCAACTGGGCCACAGACCTGGCCGGGGGAAGCAAGTTCGGATACCAGCTGATATGGGTTTTGTTGATGAGCAACCTCATGGCTTTGTTGCTCCAAAGCCTTTCAGCGAGGTTGGGCATTGTCAGGGGAAGGGACCTTGCGCAGGCCAACCGGGAAACCTATCCAAGGCCAGTGAACTTTGCTTTTTATCTGCTTGCAGAGGTGGCCATTGCAGCCACTGATCTTGCTGAAATCCTTGGAATGGCCATTGGTATTCAATTGCTGACGGGCCTTCCACTTATTTGGGGAGTAAGCCTTACCGTTGCAGACACCTTCCTGTTCCTCTTGCTGCAGCGCTTGGGCATGCGCACCATGGAAGCCTTCATCATTTGCTTGGTAGGTATCATTGGCCTCAGTTTTCTTGCAGAGATGATCATTGCCAAGCCAGACATGGGTGAAGTGGTGAAAGGATTTATCCCCAGCATCCCCAATGAGGAGGCCCTCTATATTGCCATTGGTATCATTGGCGCAACGGTAATGCCACACAATTTATACCTGCATTCAGCCCTTGTACAAACCAGAAAAATAAAAAGGGATCATGCGGGTATTAAACGGGTACTCAAGCTCAATTTCATTGACAGCGCCATTGCCCTGAACCTTGCCTTTTTTGTGAACGCCTTCATCCTGATCCTGGCTGCTACTGTTTTTTACACAACAGGCAGGACCGATGTTGCAGAGATCAAGCAAGCCCATGAACTGCTTGCCCCCATGTTGGGCAGCAACCTTGCGCCAATCTTATTCGCGGTTGCATTGATTGCATCAGGCCAAAGCTCAACGATCACGGGTACGCTTGCCGGACAAATTGTAATGGAAGGATACCTGCACCTGCGGATTACACCATGGGTGCGCAGGTTACTGACAAGGCTTGTTGCCATCATCCCTGCCATTGCGGTGATCCTGATCAACGGCGAAAACAATATTGACAAATTGCTGGTATTCAGCCAGGTTGTATTGAGTTTGCAACTGGGTTTTGCCATCGTTCCCCTGATTCATTTTACCAGCGACAAGAAAACCATGGGGTCTTTTGCCATCAAGCCCTTTATCATCGTGTTGGCTAGCCTCATCACCCTCGTACTGGTGTATTTGAACATCAGAATGGTGTATGAGCAGACCATCACTTTTTTTGCTGCTTCTGATTCTGTGTTCTGGAAATCCATGATCATCATCGCAGGTGTTGCCTACATCAGTTTGCTGCTGATCGCCATTTTCTATCCGCTGATGGGCAAGACCGCCAATGAAAGTGTAAAACTTCACCCTGAGGCAGAAAAATTACACAACATCATCATCCCGTCTTATGCCAGGATTGCTGTTGCGCTCGACTTCAGCAAGAATGACCACAAGTTGATTGCACATGCACTGGGCCAAGGAGGGAAGGAAAGCAATTACCTGATGATTCATGTTGTAGAGAGCCCTGCCACCAGGATTATTGGAGAGGATGCTGATGACATGGAAACACGAAAGGATCAACAGCGGATGGAAGGCTATGTAAAAGAATTAAAGGAGCAGGGTTACAATGTTGTTGGGTTGTTGGGTTTTGATGGAAGGGTAAAAGAAATTGTTCGACTGGTCAAGGATCGGAATGCCGACATCCTCATCATCGGCGCACATGGACATACAGGCCTGAAAGATGTAGTGTATGGTGAAACCGTCGAAGCCGTGAGGCATGAATTGAAAATACCTGTGTTGGTGGTAAACGTGTAAAAACGAACCAAGCTGCACAATAAAACATAATTATATTACCCCATATGATGCATACAAAATTATTATTGCCTTTTTTGTTGGTGTCCTGCTCCTTATTTGCACAGGTGAAACGACAGGAAATTGAAGAAAAGGACAGGAAGGCTGTTGTTCAAGACCAATTCATCTACGAAACCGCACCCTTCCCCGAATGCCATGCATCAACCATTGTTGAAACCCCCAAAGGCCTTGTAGCGGCTTGGTTTGGCGGAAAACGCGAAGGCTTTAAAGACGTGAACATTTACACAAGCCGGTACGAAAAAGGAAAATGGTCTGCCCCTGCATTGGCAGCGGATGGATTCATCAACGAATCCACGCGCTACGCTTGTTACAATCCCGTTTTGTACATGGCTGACAACAAAGAGCTTTTGTTGTTTTATAAAATTGGTCCGAATGTTCAGGCATGGACAGGATGGATGAAACGTTCATCGGATTTGGGCAAAACCTGGAGCAAGGCAGAAGCATTGCCGGATGGAATCCTGGGGCCGATCCGCAATCAGCCTTATCTCGCCAATGGACTATTGATTTGTCCGTCCAGCACCGAAAAAGGGGGATGGAAAGTTCATTTTGAATTTACAACGGATAATGGGAGAACCTGGAGCAAGGGCCCAGACTTAAACGATGCCAATCCCATCACCGGCATTCAACCAGCAATACTACGACACGATGCATCCACCTTGCAGGCACTCTGCAGGAGCCAGAACAGGACCATCAATGAAACCTGGAGCCACGATAATGGAAGAACCTGGAGCCCACTCGCACAAACTGAAATGCCCAACAACAATTCTGGCATTGATGCCATCACCCTCAAAGACGGAAGACACCTGTTGGTATACAACAATGTAAAGCCTCCGGCTTCAGTAAAAGAAGGATGGGGTGGTCGGTCTCCGCTGAATGTTGCCATATCCAATGATGGAAAACATTGGGAGCCTTATGCAATCCTTGAAAATGAACCTGGAGTAGAATTTTCATACCCTTTTGTGATTCAAACAAAAGACGGAAAGATTCACATCACCTATACCTGGAAAAGAAAGAAAATAAAGCATGTTATCTTAACTGCCCCGCCGCCCACTGAACGCCCAACAAAGATTTGAAGAATTTGGTCTTCAGTTCCGCCAGTTTTTGTTGGGTTTCCAGCAACTTTATTTCCCTGGTATTGACAAGAAACATGCTGCTTTCACCAATGGAAAATTTTGATTCTTCTGCCTTAAGCAAAAGCTTCAACTGATCAATTGGCCTTGCGCAGGACAATCTTTGAAGAAGCATTTCGCTGGGGAGCCCTCTCGGAGCTGAAACTTCTTTGGCCTGACCTTTCTGAGAAACCAGATCTCTGGGGAGCCCGTTCAGATGAACCATATGACCGCCTGCTCTGCTGATCCTGTGTTCTTTGTGGCGGCATTCTGCGAATATCCATGTTGGAGATTTCCATTGCGTGTGGATGGTTGTCTACCACTGGTATAGCATTGCCAATCAGTTTCTGGATGTCGCGCAGGAATTCCCTTTCCTCCTGATCACAAAAGGAAAATGCAATACCACTTGCGCCAGCCCTGCCCGTACGGCCGATCCTGTGCACATAGGTTTCAGGAACATTGGGCAATTCATAATTGATCACATGGGTAAGGTTGTCAACGTCGATTCCCCTTGCAGCAATATCTGTTGCAACAAGTACCCGCGTAGCGCCAGATTTAAAGTTGGCCAACGCCCTTTGTCTTGCATTCTGTGACTTGTTGCCATGGATGGCCTCTGCACCAATACCGAATTTATGGAGGTCTTTTACAATCTTGTCAGAACCGTGTTTTGTTCTGGCAAAAACCAATGCCCGCTCGATGGCTTCATCTTCAAGCAAGTGAACCAACAACTTCTTCTTGTCGTCTTTATCGACGTAATACATGGACTGCTGAATGGTTTGTGCTGTAGAGGAAACAGGGGTCACTTCTACCCTGACAGGCCTGTCCAGAATGCTGTCCGCAAGGGAAGCGATCTCATTGGGCATGGTGGCAGAGAAGAAAAAAGTCTGTCTTTTTGTGGGAAGCTTGGCAATCACCTTCTTGACATCATGGATGAATCCCATGTCCAGCATCCTGTCTGCCTCGTCCAACACAAATATTTGGATGAAAGCCAAATTGATGAATCCTTGTTGCATCAGGTCGAGCAACCTTCCTGGTGTTGCCACGAGGATATCGGTGCCGTTGCGGAGGGCAGTGGTTTGTGGATGTTGTGATACGCCACCAAAGACAACAAGGTGTTTGAGGTCGAGGTGACGGCCATACGCAGCAATGCTTTCGTCAATCTGGATGGCCAGTTCACGGGTTGGGGTAAGAATCAGTGCTTTGATGCTGTTGTATTGCTTACCGCCGGCCTGTTTGGCCTCGTGAAGATGTTGCAAAATGGGAATGGCAAACGCTGCGGTTTTACCTGTCCCTGTTTGGGCGCATCCCAAAAGATCGCGGCCAGATAACGCAACGGGGATAGCTTTTTCTTGAATGGGTGTGGGTGTTGTGTACCCTTCTGTGTTGAGCGATCTCAAAATCGGCTCAATGAGGTTTAAGTCCTTGAATAACAAAATGTATGATTTAAAAGTGGACACCTGATCCTGTCAGATGTTATATAACCTGCCCTAAAATGACCTGATGAACTTTGACACGTAAGAATAACAGGGCTGTCGAGAGACTATATGAATACTGCAAAGGTACATCAAAAGGGCATCCCAACCAAAACAGGCTATGGCATCAACCAGGTAGCACTGGATAAGCTGCCATCGCTATAGGTAAAACCAGCCCTTTGGTTGCCTTTGCTATGGGTGTAATACCATTCCATCCAATCGATGCAAGTTTCAACCACGACGAAGTGCTGAAATCCTGATTCACTTTCTTCTATCGAATAATCAAAAGCAGTCAATGCCTCATTGAGGCCTGTTGAAGGTTGATCAAGTTCGGTTGATGGCGGCTGGTCGGTCATGTAATACCTGCGGCTGTGGTGACCGGTCTTGGCCCACTGCTCGTTACAAAGAGCATCCAAATGATGGACGATGGCATGGCCACTCAAGCGAATCTGGGCACGAAGGGTTTGGTCGTATACCAGCCAGCTGAGGTGTTCATTCCGGTTGATGTCCTCCATTTTCTTGCTCCTGTTGTCGGTATGCAAATAGATTTTTTTGGATCCTGCATCCACCCTTCTCAGCACAACCGTCCGCATGAATGCACGGTTGTCTTTAGCAGTGGATATAACCGCTTGGTGCATGGCGCTTTTTCTGTTGGTGGCTCCTTCTACCAGCATTTCCCAGCAAAGGCTTTCAACGAAAGGAAGGTCAATGATTTGTTCTGGTTCAATGGGTAACAACAAAGCGGCTGATTTAAATTATTGCTTTACGGTTTCCGGCATCTGGACAGCGATCATTTTACCTGAAGACTTCATCACAATACCTGCCGCCTCTTTGATATCTGCAACAGACAATGCATTGAAGTATTTTTCGGCATTCAGGATGCGATCAGCGGTGGTTTCGCTCCTGTTAATGGATTGCAATACAGAGAGCCAGTATTCATTTGTTTTTGCATCTACCTTGTATTTTTCCACCCAGGCTTTTTTAACCTTGTCTATATAAGGTTGTGCAACGCCTACTTCCGACATCTTCTTCAATTCATGGTTAAAGGCGGCAATGAGTGTATCCACTTTTGCTGGCCCACAAGGCAATTGAAGCACCAGCTGGAACCGGCCAGTTGGAATTTTACTGTATTCAATACTGGCATTGCCCCCATAGATTCCCTGGATTTTTTCTCGCATCTCTTCTGTGATGATGATATTCATGGCATCTCCCATTCCACTGAACTTCAGGGCAGTTGATTCGGAATAGGGAATCTCACCATGTAAAATACCAATGATCAGGCTCTTGTCTTCCTTCCCTTTTTTAAACCTAAAATCATTTGTTCCGGTGAAGAGTTTCACCTTGTTGTCTGTGAAAGTTGATTTGCCTGTAGCGGGTAATCCAGCGACATATTTTTCCAATAGCGCTATCATTTCCTTTTCATCAAAACTTCCAACAATGACAATGTTCATTCCACCGATATCTCCCAACCGCTCTTTGTAAATGGCCAGTGATCGGTCAAGATCAATCTTGTCAAAATTTTCAAGTTTTGGGACAGCCGTTGGTGCCAGGGGATTGTTGTTGTACAAAACCTTGGTCAGGGTATCAATGAATGCAACCTGTGGGTTGGCGCCCAGCATGGCCACCTGGGCTTTCCCCCGCTGGATCACAGATGTGTACAGGGCACTGTCTTTCCGGGGTTCCCTTACATAAAGGTTGAGCAACTGGAAAAGGGTTTCGATATCTTTCTTGCTACTGCTTCCTGAAAATCCTGCGGTATAATTGGAAATGGATGGCCTGAGCGTGGCCGCCTTTCCTGCCATTGCTTTTCCCAGATCGGTTGGACTGAACGCGCCCACGCCCATGCTGGAGACCATGGTAACGGCATTCTCTGCACTGTATTTGTCTTTCAAGGAATAGTTGGACAATCCGCCATACCTGGAGGCAGAAAACAAGATCTGATCGTTTTTGAAATCAGTCACCTTGAGGGATACCTTTACGCCGTTGGAAAGGACCAATTCTGTTGTGCCGAGCAATGTATTTTTTGTACTGCTGACCATTTTCCCTGACTTAGGGATGTTTGTAAGCAAATTGGTGGCAATCAATTTTTCCTCGTATGGCTTGATGCCAGGGTCACTGGCCTTTGCATCGAGCATGGCCACGATGTTGTCTGTGGAAGGGATTTTTGCCCCTGATGCAGGGCCCATCACATAGGTAAACCTGTTCTTCTCATTTTTAAAAAGATCTGTGATGGCATTCACCTCAGCAAGCTGGATGGTAGGCAACAATTGCTTGATCATCTGAAACTCGGCATCAATGCCCGGAACAGCTTCATTGTCTGTAAAATTCCTGATGTATTCATCTGCAAACTGGCTTGACTCCGTTTTATCACGGTTGTTCCAACTCCTCTCATACGCACTGATGATATTTTTTCTGGCTCTTTCGAGTTCAGCTTCTGTAAATCCAAATCGCTTTACCCGCTCCACCTCAGTGAGGGTGGCGTCTATTCCTTTTTGCACATCGTTGGTTCCTGTGCTGCCTTCGATGCTGAAAGATTGATAATTTTTGGCATAGCCACCAAAATTGGCACCAGCATAAACAAAGGGAGGATTTTCTTTTTGGGTGAGTTCGCGCAGGCGATTGCCCAATAGCGAGGTATACAAATTGTTCAGCAATTCTTTCCTGTACTCACCAATGGTCTGTGGGTTTTGAAAAGGCATTGCCGGATAGTTGATGGAAAACTCATAGCCTGTGGCTTCTTTGTCGGTAACAACCATGGCCTTGTTTTCTGCGTAAGCAGGAACACCGGCAAAATCACGTTTTCTGTTGGAAGCAGAACGGATGGATGAAAAATGTTTGGTGATGTATTTCATTGCATCGGCTTTTGAAATATCGCCAACCACCACCACAGCCATCAGATCAGGCCTGTACCACTCTTTGTAAAAACGCCTGATAGCAGCTGGATTGAATGTTTTGATGATGCTGTCTACACCGATAGGAAGGCGTTGTGCATATTTGGAACCCTTGAAAAGTTCAGGATAGATTTTCTTGAACATCCGCTCCTCCCCACTTTTACCCATGCGGCTTTCTTCAAGGATAATGGCTCGCTCGCTGTTGATGTCTTCATCGAGGTATGTCACCTGGTGTGCCCAATCCTCCAGGATCTGAAACCCTTTTTCAAGATTAGAGGGCTGGTCAGTTGGAATGGGCAGAATATATACGGTTTCATCAAAGCTGGTATAGGCATTCAGGTCGTTACCAAATTCGACCCCTATGCTTTGCAAGTAAGAAACAATATCATTTTTCTTGAAATTTTTTGTGCCATTGAAAGCCATGTGCTCGGCCATGTGGGCCAAACCCTGTTGATCATCATCCTCCATGATGGAGCCAACCTTTATGACCAGGCGCAATTCTACTTTTTTCTCTGGCTTTTTATTTTCCCTGATATAATAGGTAAGACCGTTCTCGAGCTTTCCGGTGATTACTTTAGCATCAAAAGGGAGTTTTGATGCCGGATCTACTTGGGCAAAAATTGAAACGGAAAGAAAAAAAGCAATGAAAAGACTTATCGAAGTGGAATATTTTTTCATGAATTAAAGTTGATGATTCAAATATAGCGATTTAAACAGGCGTAAATATTTTGCTGAAAATATTCAAAGAGATAGAATGGAAAAGCAAATGCCTGTTGTTTAGTCCCTGTGTTGGTTATTCCTGAATGATCTTGACAGTTTTCGTTCCTTTTGCTTGCTTGATCCTGTAGGTGAAGGTAAGGTTGATCTGCCTTGGGTTGAACCGGCCATACCCATCGTAGTAAAAATTTTCTCCTTCAAATACCGTTCTCGCCTTTCTTGTATTAAAAACGTCAAGCACATTGAAATTCAATGTCCCCCTTTCTTTTAATACATCTTTGCTCAAAGAGAAATCAGCATAGTACATGGACTTTCTTCTCCCCTGAACGGTTTTTTGTGGGGCCTCATAATTCATTCTCAACTGCAGGTCCAGGTTTTTCTTCAGGCTGAACCTTGAGGTTTGCCTTGCAAACCAACTATAGGTGGCTGTTTTATAATTGGGCAGGATGTTGCTGCCATCAATATTGGCATGAAAGAAATTGAAATTGAAATCAAGCTTCCACCATTTATAGGGGGTATACCCACTGGTGAACTCGAGACCAAATGCATTTTCTGACAATAAGTTTTCTGGCTTGGTAATGGAATTCCCCAAACCATCCACTTTTCTGATTCTTTCAATCCTTCCTTTGGTGCCTCTGTAGTAAACAGCTGAAGTGAATGACCCTTTATCAAAAGTCTTGATATGGCCAATCTCATACGCATTGCTGAACTCTGGATCGAGGTCAGGATTGCCACCAAAGAAATTTCTGCTGTCAGAGAAAGTGGCATAGGGGCTGAGGTCATTGTAGAATGGCCTTCTCACCCTTCTGCTATAGCTGAGTTGAATGCCATTGTCTTTTTCAAGGTCAAACGTAAGGTGTGCGCTGGGAAACAAGTTGACATAATCGCGGGGATTTTTTTCCCTCGTTTTTTCAAGTGTTGTGGTAACATCGGTCCACTCGGCCCTTAAGCCTGCCTGATAGGATACCCTGTTCGTTTTGTTGCCAAGGATGCCATAAGCGCCATGTATGTTTTCATCGTAAACAAAAACATTGTCCAACCCAGGAAGGGGCACAAATCCACCAGTCAGGTTTTGCTGTGAAACAATATAATCATTGACCATGTTTCGGAAGCTGCTCCTGATGCCTGTTTCAAACTTTCCCTCCTTGCCGATGGGTTTAACATAGTCCAATTGAAAAAGCCATTGCTTCTCAAACTCGTCGTTGACGGATGTTTGGATGATGTTTTTTGAAATGATTTCTGTTCCATTGGATTTAAAATGACGCTGTGTAAACACCTGATCAGAGTTTTCCCAATAATCAAGGTATTTTACTTCAGCTGTTAGTTCATGGCCCTTCTGCTGAAATGTTTTTTTATAGGTAACGGTTACCTCTGAGTTGGGCTCAACCTCGTCCTCGTCTTGTGTTCTTTTTACAAACCCCGCCAGGTTGTTATCGTTGTTGATGTAATCGTCGTATCGAATATCGCGCAAGCGGTTGCCCTGGCTTTTCCTGTAGAGATAAGCAGCAGTAAGCACAGACTTCTCGTTGAAAAAATAATCCAAGCCAGCCCTGATGTTGTTGTTGAGCCCCCTGAACTTGACCCTGTCATTCTGCTTGAAAATAAAGGTGGTATCCTTGGCATAGGTTTCTTGAAACAAGGACCCTTTGCTGGGTTGCATCCGGTAAGCAATGCCGTAGTTGACAAAGAAGTTGATGTTCTTTTTTCTGTAGTTGAGGTTGGTGGCCAAACCGAAGTTGGCAGGATTGCCAGTGATGACTTCAAAAGAACCATTGAATCCTTGCCGCCGGTCTTTTTTAAGCACAATGTTGATGATGCCAGACATCCCTTCGGCTTCATAGCGGGCAGAGGGATTGGTGATGAGTTCTACCTTGTCTACCATGCTGGCCTGAAGGTTCTGCAGCCCACTCCCGCCCTTGATACTGACCAAACCAGAGGGCTTTCCGTCTATCAGGATTCTTACGTTGTCGCTGCCGCGGAGCTTGACATTCCCCTCGGGATCTACAGAAACTGAAGGGATGTTCATGAGGATGTTCATGGCTGATCCTCCTGCATTGGCCAGGTCTTTGCCTACATTGAATATTTTTTTATCGAGCGACAATTGCATCGAACTCTTTTCTGCTTGCACAACAATCTCCTCAAGGGTGTTTTTGCTCAGCGAAAGTTTAACATCACCCAATTGAATGCTTTTGGATGCATTGGAAACCAATATCCATTTTGTTTTGTACTCCTTGTATCCGGCATATCCGAAGCTCAATCGGTAATTTCCCTCCTCAACAGGGATGGAAAATATTCCTGCTGAATCACTCAAAAAACCATTGATGCTGCTGCCTTTTCCTTCCCGGAAATATTGAATTGTAGCACGCGCAAGGGGAGTGTTCGATAATGAATCAACAACCCTGCCACTGATGGTTCCTGTAGTGTTCTGTGAAAAAGAGAACAAGGTTATCAATAGAAGGGGCAATAGCAGGAAAAATCTCATCTTGTCGAACATAAGGGTTTGATGCCAAATTAAGGATTTTCCAGCAGGTTATCCCCTCTTTATCTGGTATGTCAAAATAAGCTGCTTGTCAAAAAGCATGCCCTATTGCCAACATTGGATCCATGTTTTTTTACGTAGTATTGTGAAACCATGACAAGGATACCTTTTGATGAATTGAAGGCCACCATCAAGATGGCTTTTACCCTTGCGGGGATGCCAGAAGACAAGGCAGAAATTTGTGCAAGAACGCATGCCGAATCCAGCATGGATGGCATTTATTCTCATGGACTGAACCGTGTGGAACGTTTTGTAGATTATATCGGCAAAGGCTGGGTAGATGTACATGCTGCGCCAAGCCTTGACCTCAGCCTTGGTGCGATGGAAGTATACAACTGCAATCTTGGTCCGGGCATCACCAATGCCATTGTTGCGATGGACAGGGCTATTGAGCTTGCATCAAAAAATGGACTGGGGCTGGTCAGCTTGAACAATACCACCCATTGGATGCGCGGCGGCGCTTACGGATGGCAGGCAGCAGAAAAAGGCTTTATCGGCATTTGCTGGACCAATACTGAATCCTGTATGCCCGCCTGGGGTGCCACTTCCTCTGGTATTGGCAACAATCCTTTCATCATGGCCATCCCCAGAAAAGAAGGCCACCTGGTGCTGGACATGGCCATGTCCCAATATTCCTACGGAAAACTGGAGGTTACCAGGCTTGCCAACAAGAACCTGCCTTATCCTGGTGGGTTTGACCAGGAAGGTGATCTTACCGATGATCCCGCTGCTATTGAACAAACACGGAGGATTTTGCCCATGGGATACTGGAAAGGTTCAGGCTTTGCCATCATGCTGGATGTGATTTCCAGCCTCCTTTCTGGTGGACTTACTACCGCAGGCATCGATAAAAAAGGCTTGGGCAGTTGTGGCAGCTGTTGTCAGGTTTTCATCGCCATCGATCCATTGAAGATCAATACCCAGGAAATGATTGACCATGCAC
>CAILKQ010000040.1 GCA_903834825.1 uncultured bacterium
ATGGCAAAGTGCCAGTCATCGCCAGTGGTGGGGTTTTCACCGGAGAAGATGCAACAGACAAATTCAACCGGGGCGCAGCACTGGTGCAGGTTTGGACAGGCTTCATCTATGAAGGACCCGGCATTGTAAAGAAGATTTGTAAAGCATTAAAATAAACACATGACCAGTTTACTGACCGTTGATTCGCTGATTAGCCTGATTACACTTTCTCTGCTTGAGATTGTTTTGGGCATTGACAATGTAATTTTTGTTTCCATTTTGATGGGACGATTGAAAGCAGAACAAAAGCTTGCTGCACGCAGGTTGTGGATGATCCTGGGCATCAGTGTCCGCGTCCTCTTGTTGCTTGCCTTGGGATGGCTGGTTACCAATGGCAACAAGGAATTGTTTGGATTGGATCTCAGTGGAAAACATTATGGATTCAACCTCAGGAACATGATCCTGTTTGGTGGAGGACTGTTTCTGCTCTACAAAACTGTTAAAGAGATTCACGGAAAACTGGAAGGAGAAAACGAATTCAATGCTGATGGCAAAAAAGTCCAGGCCTCTTTTTTCAGCATTGTTTCACAGATCATCCTGATTGACATGATCTTTTCTTTTGACAGCATCATCACGGCAGTGGGAATGGCAAAACACGTAGAGATAATGATTGTGGCTGTGATCATCGCCATGATCATCATGTTTTTCTTCTCTGAAAGAATCTCCAATTTTATTCACAAACATCCAACGCTGAAGATGTTGGCGCTATCTTTTTTGCTCATTGTTGGATTCAGCCTTTTCTTTGAAGGATTGCAGCCCCTGCACGGAAGCCATATCGAAAAAGGATACATCTACTTTGCGATGGCTTTCTCTTTTGGTGTAGAAATGTTGAACATGCGGATGAGGAAAAAGAGCAAGCCTGTGCAATTGCGCGAGCCAACCATCAAAGCAGAAGAATAATTTATCCCCTCAGCAGGACTGCACCAACGATCCCGGCTGTCTCAGTTCTCAGGCGAGATTCACCCAAACTGACTGGCGAAAATTGATGTTGCATAGCAAGAGCAAGCTCCTCTGCAGTAAAATCACCTTCAGGTCCAATCAACAAAATACTTTCTAAAGATTGCCCTGTCAGTTGGGGTTTGTTCCCTTCCATGCAATGCGCAATGAATTTCTGGGGAGGAAGATCCATTGAAAAAACAGCTGCCAGCTTGATGGGTTCATGCAAGATGGGGAAATGAAATTGTCCAGACTGTAAACAAGCGCTGACAAGGATTTGCTGAAAACGATCCTGCCTGAAATGCTGACGTTCTGTTCTTTCTGCCCACAAAGGAATGATTTCAGTGATGCCAATTTCAGTGACCTTTTCCAACATCCATTCGAACCTCGCCGTATTCTTCAACAATGAAATGCCAAGGATCATTTTTTTTTGCGGCGCAGGATGTGCAACCTGTGCCCCCAAGGCAACCGTGAGTTGCTTTTTGTCGGCCTGCAGGATATTCGCTGTTGCAGAAAAGCCTTTGCCGTCTGTCAACATCAACTGCTCCCCCACTTGCATGCGCAAAACGGTAACAGCATGTTTTCTGATTTCTTCGGTGAGGTTGATGGTTCCCTGAGATGGTTGCAGGGCAGGAAAATGAAAAAGGGGTAAAGCATTCATTGTATGAACATTGTAACGCTTGCTAAAATGGCGTGTCTTCCATATCATCCTGATTGTCGTTCATCCTGCTGCCTTTCTGGATGTAGAGCTTGGCACCACCCTCTTCATTCACAGGCCTCCAGCTTCCACCGCCACCATCAGCTGGCCTTCCGAATGGATCAAGGCTTTCATGTTCTTCAAATTTCTGGATATACAATTTGGCTTTGAGTTTGATGTTCTCCAAAGAACCGTTACGGTGCTTGGCGATTTTTACATAAGTATCACCCTTGGTATCTTCACCCATGTCATTGGTGGTGATGTCATAATAATCAGGGCGATACAAGAACATCACCATATCTGCATCCTGCTCAATGGCACCTGATTCACGGAGATCAGAAAGCTGTGGCACTTTTTGCCCCTCTTTTCTTTTCTCAACCTCGCGGCTCAACTGGCTGAGGGCGATGATGGGCACCTGCAGTTCCTTGGCCAGTTGCTTGAGGTTCCTTGAAATGGTACTGATCTCCTGCTCACGGTTGGAATTCCTGTTGTCGCTTGATCCACTCATCAACTGCAAATAGTCGATGATGATCAGGCCTACATCATGCAAACTTTTTAACCTGCGGCATTTGGCCCGAAGCTCAAAAATGTTGAGTGCAGCAGAGTCATCCACAAATATCTTGGCCTTGGTCAAGGGCTCAATGCCTTTTTTATACAGCTGCTGCATTTCATGGTCTTCCATCTTGCCCCTTGATATTTTTTCCATATGGATCTCACTTTCAGCAGAAAGGATCCTTTGCACAAGCTGGCTGGTGCTCATCTCTAGGCTGAAAAAGGCAACTGTCGTGGGTTTGGTTGGATGCATCGCAGCATTCCTTGCCAGGTTCAGGGCAAAAGCCGTTTTACCAACCGAAGGACGAGCGGCAAGGATGATAAGGTCAGAGCGCTGCCAGCCATAGGTTACTTTGTCGAGGGTTGGAAACCCGGTTGGAACACCGGTGATCTCCTCATTCCTGGCCCTCATCTCGTCAATCTTGTTCAGGGTATCCATCACACTTTTGCCCAGCGTATCAAATTCTTTTTTCAGCTGATCATTGGCAATGGAAAACAGTTTTTGTTCCGCACTATCCAACAAGTCAAAAACATCCGTTGAATCATCATAAGCATCTGTAATGATTTCAGTGCTGATGCGGATCAATTCCCTTTGGATGAATTTTTCCTGCACGATACGGGCATGGGCCTCAATATTGGCGGCAGAGACAACTGCGTTGGTCAGTTTTGAAATAAAATATGGACCCCCCACAGCATCCAACATCTCCATGGTCTTCAACTCCTCTACAACTGTCAGCAAATCGATGGGTTTGTTGTCGGTGTTCAACTGCACGATGGCACGAAAAACCGTTTGGTGAGACTCCACATAAAAGCACTCGGGCTTGAGAATATTCATCACCACGTCAAAAGCAGCGCGCTCCAGCATGACGGCACCCAGTACTGCTTCCTCCAATTCGCGGGATTGTGGCGGTACCTTGCCATAGGCCATGGCATTGAACTCTGGCGCTGTTTTCCGCTTGTTTCTCCTGTCCCGGTTTATGTTAGTTTGGTCCATTTACTTGCTTTTCAAATCTTTTTCAATCACATTTCCATCACCCGAATGGTCTGGAGAACGAATATACCAAGGTTGCCTGAAGCAATCTGCATTTTATAAAAACATTAATTGAGAACAGGCTTTCCACAGGAAACTGGGGGTTATTGACAGGGTGGATGGGGTTATTCACATTCGGGAGGTTGAGGGAGGTTGAGGGGGGTTGAAGAAGTTGAAGGGGTTGAAGGGGCTGAATCATTTCATCAATCATGCCTTATCTTTGCGCCTATGACGATTTCATACAAATGGCTGATGGACTATTTTGCTGCACCCATCGCCCATGAAAAGCTTTCCCTGATACTGAACTCCATCGGGCTTGAGGTGGAAGGATACGAGGAATACCAGGAGATCAAAGGAAACCTGGTGGGATTGATTACCGGAGAAGTGCTTACCGTAGACAAGCATCCGAATGCAGACAGGCTTTCTGTAACCACAGTGAACATTGGGGGTAAACAACCTTTGCAAATCGTTTGTGGTGCGCCCAATGTTGCAGTGGGCCAAAAGGTCATTGTTGCACCCATTGGCACAACCATTTATCCTACAACTGGAGACTCCATCACCATGAAAGCGGCAAAAATCCGCAGCATCGAAAGCCATGGCATGATCTGTGCAGACGACGAAATAGGTCTTGGTGCAGACCATAGCGGCATCAAAATACTTGACGCAGCAACGCCTGTTGGGATTGCTGTCGCCAGCCTTTTTGAACCGTACGAAGACCATATCATTGACATTGGTCTTACCCCGAACCGCAGCGATGCCATGAGCCATCTCGGCGTAGCAAGGGATGTCTGCAGCTGGTTGAACCACCATGAAGGAACAACCATCCAGCCGATCATTACATTGAAAAACGAAATTCCTGCCACAGGTGTTGCTTGTCCTATTGAAGTAATCGTAGAAAATACAGCTGATTGCCCACGGTATACTGGTATCTTGATCAATGATGTACAGGTAGGAGCATCACCGAAATGGATGCAGCAACGGCTGAAGGCCATCGGGCAACGATCCATCAACAATATTGTAGACATCACCAACTATATCCTGCACGATACAGGCCAACCACTGCATGCTTTTGATGCAGACCAGATCAAGGGTGGAAAGGTCAGGATCAAAAACCTTCCTGCAGGAACATCATTCATTGGGCTGGACGAAAAAGAAAGAAAACTGGAGGCCGGAGACCTGATGATCTGCGACAACGACAGCAACCCCATGTGCATGGGCGGTGTTTTTGGCGGCAAGGGAAGTGGGGTAACAGAGGCTACCAAAAACATATTTCTTGAAAGTGCCTGGTTCCACCCGGTTTCCATCCGGAAAAGTTCATTCAAACACCAGCTCAGGACAGATGCTGCCATGCATTTTGAAAAAAGTGTAGACATCGGCCAAACCCTCGAGGTGCTGAAAAAAGCAACGCTGCTGATTGGTGATTTTGCAGGAGGAAAAACAACTGCTGATCCTGTTGATGTTTATCCAACCCCCAACAGCAAGCCGGTCATTAAATTGGAACATGCCTATGTCCAGAAAATGAGTGGAAAGGCCTACAACAGACAAACGGTAAAGCATATTCTCCTTGGAATGGGATTTGGTTTGTTGGAAGAAAATGAAGCCTCCATCACTGTTGACACGCCAACACATAAAACGGATGTGAGCATTCCCGCTGACCTGATTGAAGAAATCATGCGCATCGATGGGTTTGACAACATTGAGATCCCTAGCAGCATCCGCATTTCACCTTCGGTATCCAGCGGGAACAGGGACTACCCTTTGCGGGAGAAACTCTCTGGAATTCTTGCTGGCATTGGCTTTAATGAAATGCTCAACAATTCCATCACCCACAGTGCCAACTACACTGAAGAGGAAATGGGACGTGCGGTAAAGATGCTGAACAACCTCAGTTCTGAATTGGACACCCTCCGGTTGACCATGCTGGAAACAGGGCTACAAACCCTGTCCAGAAACCTGAACCACAGGAACGAGAACATCAGGCTTTTTGAATTCGGCAAAACCTATTCAAAAAACGAAACCGCATATTTTGAAGACGATCACCTTGCCTTGTTCACCGCAGGAAAAATCAATGAGGATTCCTGGAACAAGAAGGAAGAAGAGGCGGATCTTTTCTACCTGAAAGGGGTCATCAAATCCTTGCAGGTTCAGTCGGGGATTGAAAAAATCAAATACGATGTTGAAACCTCCAGCAGGTTTGAATATGCCCTAACAGGAACAGCTGGAAAACTCAAGGTCCTGACCATTGGCAAGCCTTCCGTAGAGATGTTGAAGAAGTTTGATATCCGCGTGCCGGTTTGGTTCGCAGACATCCATTGGAACAACTGGTTGAAGGCAGGAGATAAAAATACCATCCGTTACAAAGAGATATCAAAATTCCCTGCTGTTCAGCGAGACCTCTCCTTTGTTGCAGATAAAAACGTAACTTATGGTGATATTGAAAAACTGTTGAATGCCCTGTCCATTCCACAACTCAGGAACTATAGGTTGTTCGATGTGTTCAAAAGTGAAAAACTTGGAAAGGACAAGCAGTCGCTGGCCATGAATTTCACCTTCCTTGACGACAGCAAGACCATGAAAGATGAGGAAATTGACAAGATGATGGCCAAGATCACCAGCAATATTGAAAAAAACCTGCTCGCAGAGATCAGAAAATAACCATGCCGGAACAAAAAGAAACATTCAGCAGGATAGAGGAAAAATTAGGGCTCCTCACATCAAAACTTCGTGACTACAAGCGCGAAAATGAAAAAATGCGCAAAGAGCTTGAAGACAAGAAGTTGCAATGGGATGAGCTGAAGACCAAAAACGAACAAATGGAATTGCAGATGAACATGCTGAGAAATGCAGCGCCTGCTGATGCCAAAACTTCAAATTTGGTTTTGGAAAAAAAGATCAATGACTACATCAAAGAGATAGACAGGTGTATCGCGCTATTGGGAGACCAGCATTAGATCCTTTTCACCATCCTCGCCTCTACCACTTCTTCTCCCTGGGTGCACTGCAAAGTGTAAATCCCGTAGGGCAAATCATTCAGCCCTTCCCAGCGAACAGAACTTTTCCCGGAATGAATGTTTTTTTCCGTTTTACAGCAAATTTTACCATCTTCACTTTTAAGGGAAATCCTAAAAGGATGGTAATTGGCTTCTTCTACCTCAATGGTGAGGTTGTCAATGAAAATCGGAGTTTTGGGCTTTGCTAACATGGCAAATGGTTTGTTTTTACATCTCAATTGACAAAAAACACGGCGGCAATCTCCTCTTGGTTGACAAAATGTGAATAAAAATATAAATCTATTACGAAAATGCAAAATTTGATTGCGATAAACCTGCCTGTAGGCGACCGAACATACCGGCTGAAGATAAAAGCCGAAGATGAAGAGACGGTGAGAACAATGGCCAAAAAGATGAACAACCAGCTCAACCAGTTCAAGAATCAATACCCGGGTAAGGACATGCAAGACTACCTGGCCATGTCGCTGCTGTCCTTTGTTACCGAGGAACAACCCTCCCATGCAGAAGTTGCCGCAGATCATGATACTGAAGCATTTTTATCCCGCATCGAGTCATCAATTGAGAAAGGATTGATGGATTAACGCCTCTTTTTAACGCAGTTTTATCCCCTTTTTTTGCTAACTTCGCCAGTATTGCCCCGTATGAAATATTTTCGAAGGGATTGATTATGAAACAGAAAAAAACAATTATTCATGGAATCGTCACTCATCATACCTATCATCTCAGGGATTGTAGCCGCATTGGCTGGTCTCGGACTGGGTAAATTAATTTTCGCAAAAGATACCCAGGCCAGGGTCGAAGAAGCCAAAAAACAAGCAGCACAAATCCTTTCAGACGCAGAGTACAAGTCTGAAAACCTGAAAAAAGAGAAACTCTTAGAAGCAAAAGAGCGATTTGTCCAACTCAAGGCAGATTACGAAAGAGATTCCCTTGAGAAGAACAAAAAAATCAATGACGCCGAAAACAGGATCAAGCAGAAGGAGCAAACCACCAGCCAAAAGCTTGAAGCAATTGAAAAGCAGGTAAAGGAAAACGACACCATCAAGGAACACCTCAACAGGCAGATCGAGATTGTCAACCAAAAAAGGACCGAACTTGAAAAGCACCAGGAAGAGCATATCCGCAAGCTTGAAAAAATTGCCGGACTGAGTGCCGAGGATGCAAAGGCGCAATTGATTGAAGGACTGAAGCAGGAAGCCCATACCAGGGCCCTTTCGTTGCAACAGGAAATCATCGAAGACGCTCGCCAGAAGGCCAACAAGGAAGCCAGGAAGATCATCATCCAGAGTATCCAACGTACCGCAGCAGAACAGACCATTGAGAATACTGTCACTGTTTTTCAATTGGAAAGCGATGAAATCAAAGGACAGATCATCGGAAGAGAAGGCCGTAACATCCGTGCCATTGAAGCCGCTACAGGAGTTGACCTGGTGGTGGACGATACACCAGAAGCCATTGTACTCTCTTCTTTCGATCCATTGAGAAGGGAGATTGCCAGGCTTGCACTGCAACGCCTTGTTAGTGATGGAAGGATTCACCCTGCAAGGATTGAGGAAGTGGTTGAAAAAACCCGCAGGCAGCTGGAAGAGCAGGTGATGGAAATCGGAGAAAGAACCATCATCGAATTGGGCATCCATGGCCTTCACAAGGAACTGATTCGTGTTGTCGGTAAAATGAGGTTCAGGTCATCTTATGGCCAGAACCTGTTGATGCACAGCCGTGAAGTGGCCAACCTTTGTGGTATCATGGCGGCAGAATTAGGAATGAACTCCAAGCTGGCCAAAAGGGCTGGTCTTTTGCACGATATCGGAAAAGTTCCTGATGAGGAAACCGAATTGAGCCATGCACTGCTGGGAGGTAAATTGGCTGAAAAATACGGTGAAAATCCTGCCGTAGTCAATGCCATTGCGGCCCACCACGATGAAACTGAAATGCAGTATGTCATATCCCCCATCATCCAAGCCTGTGACGCCATCAGCGGAGCAAGACCGGGTGCCAGAAGGGAGATCATGCAACAATACATCCAGCGGATCAAGGACCTCGAAAACCTGGCCATGACGTACCAGGGGGTTGAAAAAGCCTATGCGATCCAGGCAGGAAGGGAACTGAGGGTTATTGTTGAAGCTGACAAGATTTCAGACAGCGACAGCGATAAGCTCAGTTTTGACATGGCACAGAAGATCCAAACGGAAATGACCTATCCAGGTCAGATCAAAGTAACAGTGATTCGTGAAAAGAGGGCTGTTAACGTTGCCAGATAATAAATAGATTTTGTAATAAAAAGGAATAATTATACTTTCGCACTCCAAATTTTTAGGTTATGAATCAAGTTATCGCATTTGTACATGAGCAGTTGACCCCGGTCAACAATTTCCCTAAGTTCAAGGCCGGTGACAATGTTACCGTTAACTATAAGATCATTGAAGGAAGCAAGGAAAGGATCCAGAGCTTCAAAGGTGATGTAATCAAGCGCCAAGGAACCGTTGGTACCGCAACATTTACCGTAAGGAAAATATCTGATGGTATCGGTGTAGAGAGAACATTTCCTGTTGCTTCACCCAATATTGAATCAGTTACACTGAACAAAACTGGTAAGGTTCGCCGTGCCAAGCTTTACTTCCTCAGGGAAAGAAGCGGTAAGAGGGCAAGAATCAAGGAAAAAAGAGTCAGATAACTCCTTCGTACAATTTTTTGTTAATCCCGCCTGGTGCGGGATTTTTTTATGCCCAGGCTTCCTAAAGCCATGAAAAAAATAGTAGATTTGTCTTCTATCAAAATTTAATACTATGTTATCCAATAGCGCATTTTTGTTGGCAATGCCAGGTGGTTCAGAGTGGATCTTCATCATATTGGCTGTTTTGATCCTTTTCGGTGGTCGCAAAATCCCTGAATTCATGCGTGGGCTTGGAAAGGGCATCCGTGAATTCAATGATGCGAAATCGAACGTAAAAAAAGAGATTGAAGACGGCATGCAGGAGAAAGACAAACCGGCCAACTAATCCTTAGCTACTAAGATTGTACGTTCACCATTCTATATCGGAACTCCGAAGGAGATTGTTATGCGGAGAACTCAACTGCTTAGACATCACTTCATCCTACCTTGCCCAAATCGCAAGCAAGCATCACCTGAATGCCTTCGTTGAAGTATTTGAGGAAGAAGCGCTTGAGAGGGCCAAAACCCTTGACCAAAAAAAGAACGATAGCAACACCTGGGGCAAACTCTACGGCGTCGTTATCGGCATCAAGGATGTGCTCTGCTACAACAATCACCATGTAGGTGCTGCTTCAGGGATCTTGAAAGGCTATACAGCCATCTACAATGCAACAGCCATTCAACGCTTGCTCGATGAGGATGCCATCATTATAGGCAACCTGAACTGCGATGAATTTGCAATGGGTTCTTCCAATGAGAACTCAATTCATGGCAGGGTATTGAATGCCGAAGACGAGAGCAGGGTTCCTGGAGGCTCCTCAGGTGGGTCTGCCGTAGCTGTACAGGCCAACATGTGCATGGTAAGCCTCGGCTCTGATACAGGAGGCTCAGTAAGACAGCCAGCAGATTTTTGTGGGATCGTTGGCATGAAGCCAGGCTATGGGAGGATTTCCCGTTACGGGCTGCTGGCCTATGCCTCTTCCTTTGATCAGATAGGCATTTTCTCAAAAAACATAGAAGACCTCTCTGTTGTACTTTCCGTGATTGCAGGGCAGGATGCATTTGACAGCACCTGCAGCGATGCACCAGTACCAGACTATGCAGCACAGCTTGATACCGACCGCAAGTACCGCCTGGCCTATTTCCCACAAAGCCTTGAACATCCATCCCTTGATCCTGAGATCAGGAAAAGCATCATCGACTGGATGGAAATCCTCAAAAAAGAAGGCCATAGCGTTGAACCCGTTGACTTCAACTACCTTGACCATATTGTTCCAGCGTATTATGTGCTGACCACTGCAGAAGCCTCTTCCAATCTTTCGCGGTACGACGGAATCAAATTTGGCTACAGAACAAACAGCCAGATCAACAACCTGAATGAACTCTACAAAAAAACCAGGTCAGAGGGCTTCGGGAAGGAAGTCAAACGAAGGATCATGCTGGGCACCTTTGTACTCAGCACGGGTTACTATGATGCCTACTATGCAAAGGCACAACAGGTACGCCGACTGATTGCAGACAAGACCAATGCAGTGTTTGCCGAATATGACCTTATCCTCATGCCAACAACCCCTTCAACGGCTTTTCGTTTTGGCGAAAAAAGCAATGATGCGGTGGAGATGTTTCTGGGAGATCTTTATACCGTCTATGCCAATCTTGCAGGAATTGGTGGCATATCCCTTCCCCTGTTCAAACACTCCAACGGGATGCCTTTTGGCGTGCAGGTAATGTCTGACAGGCTGCAAGAAAATAAACTCCTGGATTTTTCCTCCAGGGCTTTGAAAGCTTAACCATGGCTTCGGGCAAATCTACCATAACATGCTTATTGGCCATCGTTCTGTTCAATTCCAGCCTTGGCGCACCAACACACCAACAGGATACCAGTAAGCTCCCCAACATCCAGTGGGATGAATTGAACCCGCGCGCAGTAGGATTTGTGAAGGATTACCTGGAAATGCATGAAGCCCGTTTGACCAACATGAAAGTTTGGGGCCAGCCCTATTTCATCATGATTGAATCTGTCCTCAACAGATACCACCTCCCCCCATCACTCAAGTACCTCGCCGTTATTGAATCAGACCTCAAGAGCACGGCCTTGTCTTCTGCAGGAGCGGTTGGTCCCTGGCAATTCATGCCTGGCACAGCAAAAGACCTGGGGCTGGTTGTTACCGCAACAGTAGATGACAGAATGGATCTGTATAAAAGTACCCATGCTGCAGCAAAGTTTCTGAGCCGTCTTTATGAACAACTGGGCGATTGGTTGCTTGTGATAGCGGCTTACAATGGAGGCCCAGCAAGGGTAGAAAAAATCATTGCTTCAAAGAAGTCAAGGGATTTCTGGATCATCCAACATCAGCTGCCTGCAGAATCCAGGAACCATGTAAAGAAATTCATTGCCACCCACTATATTTTTGAACGCAATGGCAGTGAAACAACGGGAATGAAAAAAACTGATGAACAATTACCAGTGTTGACAGCAGAAGAACTTTCCTCAACAGATACGATCAGCATTACTGGCAGGTATTCAAGCCAGGTCATCACCAAGAATCTTGCGGTTGACCTTATCCAGTTCAACAAATGGAACCCGGATTTTGATAAAAAAGTATCATCCGAGATCTATCCCATCAGGTTGCCGAAAGAAAAAATCAATGTATTCAATCAAAAGCGAAACCAGATTGCACAAGAGTCCATCTTATTGATCATGCAGCAAAATTTGGGTGCTGGCGACGGTTTTCCTGAACCTGTCAATCTACCGGCCCCAACAAGAAACATGAAATCTGTAAAAAAGAGGGGATGATCTAGAAATCATCATCGTCGTCAAATCCGCCACCACCACCTGCATCATCATCAAAATAGCCCAGATCTTTAAACTCATCGTCAATAGAAAAGTCCTCATCGTCTGAAGCTTTTTTACCGCCCGATTTGGAAGACTTGGACTTGGGGATATCAAACTCCTGGAAGTCTGGATCCCAGCTTGCATCATCTTCCGATTTTTCCCAATCATCTTCAACATCAACATCTGCTGCGTCGTCGTCAGATGATCTTCCTGATTTTTTTGCAGGCGATTCATCGTCTTGATCAAAATCATCATCTTCTTCCTCTTCCTTCTTCGACTTTGGTGCTGACTTTGCAGCTTTCGAAGAATCTTCAGTTCCTGAAGGTGTAGCGGTAACCTTTTTTTCTTTTATTGACTTTGTCATAGCAACATGCGATTTACGCTGTAAAATTTCTGAGACTTTTTTACTTGACCAAATATTTTGAAAATATTTTTTCTATTAATGCAGTTTGCTATGCTTTGATGATCTGGTCCCGCTCTGGGCCATTGGAAATATAGCTGACATCCACACCCAAATAACCATTGATGAATTTAATATAATTCTTCATTGGCTGGGGTAGATTCGTATTGTCCCTGACATTTGTTATGTCTGTTTGCCATCCTGCAAACTGCTCATAATGTGGTACTATGGGCATTTTTGACATCTGGTAAGGAACCGTTTTTACTTGTTCTCCATCGATGCCATAACTGGTACAAACAGAAAGTTCCTCAAAAGCATCAAGCACATCCGCCTTGGTCATGACAATCTGTGTTACACCATTGACCATGCACGCAAAATTCAAAGCGACAAGGTCAATCCATCCGCACCTGCGGGGCCTGCCGGTGGTTGCACCAAATTCACTGCCTGTTTTTCTCAGGCGTTCGCCCGTTTCATCATGCAATTCTGTAGGAAAAGGTCCGCTGCCAACCCTTGTGCAATAGGCCTTGGAAACACCAATGACTTCCTTGATTTTCTGGGGTGCAATGCCCAGTCCTGTGCAAACGCCTGCAGAAATGGTGTTGGAGGACGTAACAAATGGGAATGTTCCGAAATCGACATCCAGCATGCTGCCCTGGGCACCCTCAGCCAATACTTTTTTTCCTTCCCTGATTTTTTCGTTGATGAAATATTCACCATTGACAATTTTAAGGCTGCGCATGAATTCGATGCCCTCAAAAAATTCTTCCTCCCATTCGCTGATATCGTCATTGAAGCCAAAAGAATCCAGCAATCGCTGGTGCTTCATCCTGAGTTTGATGTACTGTGTTGTGAAATTCTTGTCCAACAAATCTCCTACCCTCAAACCGTTCCTTCCTGTTTTATCCATGTATGCAGGGCCTATTCCTTTCAGTGTGGATCCAATCTTCTCATTCCCTTTTGAAAGCTCTGAAGCCTTGTCCAGGGCCCTGTGAGAAGGAAGGATCAAATGCGTCCTTTCTGCAACATAGAGGTGGTTGCGTCCGTCTATCCCGAAGGCAGCCACCTTGTCGTACTCTTTTTTCAGGGTAACTGCATCCAACACAACACCATTGCCAATGAGATTGGTGGTGTTTTCATGAAAAATTCCAGAGGGAATCTGGTGCAGTACCACTTTCTGGCCATTGACATACAACGTATGACCAGCATTCGGGCCTCCCTGGAACCTGGCGATGATATCATACTGTGGTGCAAAATAATCTACAATCTTCCCTTTTCCTTCGTCGCCCCATTGCAGGCCTAGTAGTACATCAACCATAAAATTGTTTAGCTGTTAAGTGGCAAATTTAGTAGAATGAAACAAAAGGCGGAAAAATAAATATCCTCATTTACACATCAACGTCGTAACGCTGTACAGACTGTATTCCTGGCAGTTCCCTGAGCTTGACAAAAAGGAAGTCCAATTCATCCTTGTCATGCACATAGAGCCTGATATTGCCTTCAAAGATGCCTTCCTTGGCTTCTACCGTAAGGGCACTGATGTTGATGCGAAGCTCCCCAGAAATCAGGTTGGTGATTTTGTGGATGACGCCCACGTCGTCCAAACCGGTAATCTTCAGGCCCGTCAGGAAGGAGATCTCCTTGTTTTTGGCCCATTTGGTCTTCACGATCCTGTGGCCAAAGCTGGATAAAAGCCTGGTGGCATTGGGGCAATTGGTCCGGTGAATGATCAGCCCTTTCCCTGTAGAAACAAACCCAAACACATCGTCTCCAGGAATGGGCTTGCAGCAATTGGCAAGGGTATAGACAATCCTGTCGCTGCTTTCTCCAAAAATGATCAGTTCAGTATCTTTCTTGACCTCATGTTTTGGAGAAAGCTGTTCAGCTTTTTCTGACTCAGGCTTTTTGATGCGAATCAGTTCAAGCTTGTCTCCTTTTACCATGAACCCGCTGAGCTCTTTGAGGTTTATTTTCTTGATGGCAATCTGGTAAAAAAGATCAAGCACAGAAGGAAGTTTATAAAAAGCAGCCAGCTCCTCCAGATTGTGATGGGTCATGGCAGCTCCGATGGCCAACAACTTTTTTTCTGCAAAATATTTACCGTCTTCTGAAACCTTTCTTTTCTCTTCTTTCAACGCATCCTTGATCCTGTTTCTGGCCTTGGCTGTAACAACCATGGAAAGCCAGTCCTCAGTAGGCTTTTGTTTGTTGGAGGTAATCACCTCAAGCTGGTCACCACTTCTTAATTTATGGCTGATGGGCACCAGTTTGTGGTTCACTTTTGCGCCAATGCATTTGGAACCAATCGCAGAGTGGACAGAAAAAGCAAAATCAAGTGCCGTAGATCCAATGGGAAGCATCTTGACATCTCCCTTGGGAGTGTACACATAAATTTCTTCAGAAAGAAAAGATGTTTTGAAATCGTGCAGGAAATCAATTGAACTGATGTCTTCAGTTCCCAGGACTTCTTTGATTTGAGAAAACCAGATGTCAAAACGGTCTTCCTCACCTCCCCCTTCTTTGTATTTCCAGTGGGCAGCCAATCCCTTTTCTGCAATCTCATTCATCCGCTTGGAACGGATCTGCACCTCCACCCATTTGCCTTGCGGACCCATCACCGTGGTATGCAAGGCTTCATAGCCATTCGATTTAGGGTTGCTCAACCAGTCTCGAAGTCGCTCTGGAGCGGGGTTGTACATATCAGTAACAAATGAGTAAACCTTCCAACAGGCCTCTTTTTCCATCTCAGAAGGGGTATCAACAATGACGCGGATGGCAAAAAGATCATACACTTCCTCAAACTCCACATTCTTTTTCTTCATCTTGTTCCAGATGGAGTTGATTGATTTTGGACGACCGTAGATTTCATACTCAAAGCCCGGATTGTCCAAACGCTCCCTTACCGGCTTGATAAATTCGTTGATATACCTGGATCTTTCCCTTTTCGTATCAGCCAGTTTCCTTGCGATGGTGTGATAGGTGTCTGGCTCGATGTATTTCATGGCCAGGTCTTCCATCTCTGTTTTGATGATATACAGCCCCATCCTGTGTGCCAGCGGCGCGTATACATACACTGTTTCTGAAGAGACCTTGAGCTGTTTCTCGCGCTTCATGCTGTCTAACGTGCGCATGTTGTGCATCCTGTCTGCAAGCTTGATCAGGATGACCCGTGGATCGTCCGTGAGGGTTAGCAGGATTTTCCTGAAATTCTCTGCCTGCTGGCTGGTATTGTTGTCAACAACAGTGGAAATCTTGGTAAGCCCATCAATAATTTTGGTGATTTCACTGCCGAACTCACGCTGGATGTCTTCAAGGGTGATATCGGTATCCTCAACCGTATCATGCAAAAGGGCGCATATGGTTGAGCGCACACCCAAACCGATTTCTTCTACACAGATCATGGCCACTGAAAGCGGATGAAAGATATAAGGCTCTCCGCTTTTTCGCCGCATGGTCTTGTGTGCTTCTACAGCCATTTCAAAGGCAGAACGAACCAATTCTTTGTCTCCCGTCTTCAATGTAGGCTTTAACACCCGAAGCAAAGCCCTGTACCGGCGGACAATTTCCTTCTTCTCCTGCTCCTCAGAAAGGTTATATTCAGCCT
Source organism: uncultured bacterium (assembly GCA_903834825.1). Taxonomy (GTDB): domain Bacteria; phylum Bacteroidota; class Bacteroidia; order Chitinophagales; family Chitinophagaceae; genus Pollutibacter. Next base: position 15,756 of record CAILKQ010000040.1, read on the forward strand.
CTACCATATGTTTCTCCAAAGCATCCATTGAACCAAATTTACTAAAATCGTTTTGAATCATTTTTTTTCATCTGAAACTGCTACCTTTGCCACCCAATTTGAAAAGAGAAAACTGTCTGTGATAAAGACAGGTCAAAATGCGGGTGTGGTGAAATTGGTAGACACGCCAGACTTAGGATCTGGTGCTGCGAGGCTTGGGGGTTCGAGTCCCTCCATCCGCACTTCTCTTTTCTCAATAAAAAAAGTATGGCAACAATCAACCGGGAGCCAATTGCTCCCCTTCACGAAAAGATCACGGTAACTGTTTCTACCTCAGATTACAACGCAAGTTACGAATCGTCCCTTAAGAAATACGCCAAGTCTGCTAACATACCTGGCTTCAGAAAAGGCATGGTTCCTACCGGTGTGGTAAAAAAAATGTACGGAGCTTCTGTGTTTGCTGAAGAAGTTTTGAAGTCAATTGAAAATGAATTGATGAATTACCTTCAACAGGAGAGTATTTCCTACCTCGGGCAGCCGATTCCTGAAGATGCCAATGATCCTGCCATGTTCAACCACAATGAACCAAAGGATTATAGCTTCACTTTTGAAATTGGCCTGAAGCCTGAATTTACCCTCCCCAACCTTGCCACAACGCCCACTACCCTGCATGTGGTGGAGGCTACCGATGAAATGATTGAAGAGGAAATTGACAGAATCAGCCGCCGATTGGGCAAAATGACGGAGCCTGAAACGGTAACCAATGAGGAAGACGTTTTGAATGTTTCCTTTCAAAAGGCTGATGCCGCTGGTGCTGTTGAAGAAGGTGCTGAAAAGAAAGAAAACTCCCTTCTGTTAAAATATTTCAGTGCTGCTACCAGGGCTGCATTGATGGGAAAGAAAAAAGATGAATCCATCGTGATTCAGTTGGGTACTGCATTTGAAGAAAAGGAACGTGAGTGGCTTGCAGGTGATCTTGGCCTGGACAAAGACAAGGCTGATGACATGGCCCAGTCTTTCCTCCTGCAGATTAGCAAAATCGCTTTTGTAGAAAAAAGACCCATGGATGAGGCTTTCTTCAAGGATGCCTTGCCTGGAAAAGATATCGCTACGGAAGATGCTTTCAGGACCGAGATCCGCAACCAGATTGCAGCCTATTGGAAGCAACAGGCCCGACAGTTGTTGGAGCATGAGATTTTCCATGTTCTCTCTGAAGAAACCAAAATGGATTTCCCTGAAACTTTCCTGAAAACCTGGTTGCTCAAAAGCAGCGAAAAGGAACAAACTGAGGAATCTGTAGAAAAGGAATTTCCTGCATTCATCAACCAATTGAGGTGGACCCTTGTCAGCAATGAGATTGGTAGCCAAAATTCCATTCAGGTAGCCAGGGAAGAAATCATGGACAGCATTCGCCAGCAACTCATGGGATATTTCGGATCCATGAACATGGGTGGCAACTACGAGTGGCTGGACAGCTATGTTGAAAAGATGATGAGCGACAAGCAACAAGTTGAAGGCGCCTACCAGCGTGTATTCAGCTCAAAAGTGCTTGAATGGGCCGCTTCACAAGCCCAACCCACTGAGAAAATTATCAGTCCTGCTGAATTCCAGGAATTGCAGGGCAAGCATAACCATTGATTTGATTTGCTACACGTGAGGGGTTTAGGGGTTAATGAAATTGGGATTAAGCAGTTATTCCTAAACTTCTAACCCCTAAACCTCTCAACATTCATGGCATTTTGTCCGCTTTTGGCCCGGGCACGTTATTTGGTCACTATTTGTATTAATTTGCCTAAACAAAATCCTGATCATCATGAACCTTGGTAAGGAATTCGAAAAATTTGCAATAAAAGACAGGGGAATTTCCAGCAATACCCTTCATGGATATACCAACCACATGGTTACCAACCTGACCCCTAATATCATAGAGGAACGCCCCATGAATGTGGCAGTAATGGATGTATACAGCAGGTTGATGATGGACCGCATCATTTTCCTGGGATACCCTATCACCGACGAGGTGGCCAATATCATCACAGCTCAGTTGTTGTTCCTGGACAGCACAGACCGTACCCGTGACATCCAAATGTACATCAACAGCCCCGGTGGCTCTGTATATTCTGGAATGGGCGTATACGATACCATGCAATACGTTACGCCGGATGTTTCAACCATTTGCATTGGTGTTGCAGCCAGTATGGCAGCAGTATTGATGTGTGCAGGAACTACAGGGAAAAGAACTGCACTGAAACATTCCAGGATCATGATGCACCAGCCCAGTGCAGGTGCAGGCGGGCAGGCCAGTGATATTGAAATCACGGTTTCCCAGGTTAGAAAATTAAAGCACGAATTGTATGAAGTGGTTGCTGAGCACAGTGGCCAGCCCATCGAAAGGATAGAAAAAGATTTCGACAGGGATTTCTGGATGACTGCACTGGAGGCCAAAGAATATGGCCTGGTAGACGAAGTCCTCTTGCTAAACCCTAAAAAGAAGAAAGCCTAAACTGATCAATATGAAACTCAATCATATCAATCCTACGCGCATGGACGAAGAACAGGAGCCGCACCCACAAGACAACATGATGGAAAACATGGTATCTGGGGCCCGATTCGATAAAAAATTCATAGAACAACGAAAAATATTTCTGTGGGGCGTAGTAGACGACAAGTCAGCCAAAGACATTACTGCAAGGTTGATGTTCCTGGATGCCATCGATCCCGGAAAAGAAATCAAATTTTACATCAACAGCCCAGGTGGTGTTGTTACCAGCGGCATGGTCATTTATGACACCATGAGAATGATCAAGTCTCCAGTTTCCACCATCTGCATGGGCATGGCAGCCTCAATGGGTTCTATCCTGCTCAGTGGCGGAGAAAAAGGCAAGCGATTTATTTTCCCGCATGGGGAAGTAATGATTCATCAACCCTCTGGTGGCGGACAGGGAACATCAGCAGACCTGGAAATAATGGCAGACCAGATCAGGAAGATCAAAGAATTGGGAGCAAAGATTCTGGCAGAGAATTGTGGTCAACCTTTTGAAAAAATAATGAAAGATTTCAACCGCGACTACTGGATGGGCGCTGAAGAATCAGTACACTATGGCATAGTTGACGGCATCCTTGATTCCATCTAATCCACTCCAAAAGTCCTAAAACTTAATTATGGCCAAATCAACCTTACATTGTTCATTTTGCGGAAGGAAACGCGATGAGGTCAAGATCCTTATTGCTGGCCAAGAAGGTCATATTTGTGAAGGTTGTGTGGAACATGCAAGAGAAATTGTTCACACCGAAGTTGAATCCAAGCAAGAGGGCAAATCAGGATATAAATTGACCGTCAGAAAGCCCATCGAACTCAAGCAGCATCTGGATGAATACATCATTGGACAGGATGAAGCAAAAAAGATCATTTCAGTCGCCGTTTACAACCACTACAAACGACTGAACCAAGTGGCAAAAGCGGTTAAAAAATCCGGCACAGAAGATCCAGATGATGGAATTGAAATAGAAAAAAGCAATGTGATCATGGTGGGTGAAACCGGAACCGGAAAAACCCTTCTTGCCAAAACAATTGCCAAACTGCTCAACGTACCTTTTGCAATTGTGGATGCTACGGTGTTCACTGAAGCAGGATATGTGGGTGAAGATGTAGAAAGCATCCTGACAAGGCTGCTGCAGGTGTGTAATTATGATGTGGATGCAGCAGAGAAAGGAATTGTTTACATAGACGAAATTGACAAGATTGCAAGGAAGAGCGATAACCCTTCCATTACCAGGGATGTCAGTGGAGAGGGTGTTCAGCAGGGCCTGTTGAAACTGTTGGAAGGCACTGATGTACTGGTTCCACCCCAGGGGGGCAGAAAACATCCTGACCAAAAACTGATCAAGGTCAATACACAGAATATTCTTTTCATTTGTGGTGGTGCATTTGATGGCGTAGACAAAATCATTTCTCGCCGTGTCAACACCAATTCCATTGGATTCAACGTGAACAAGGAGCTACAGGATGCCATGAAAAGCAACCTCTTGAAATTTGTCAACGCGCAGGACCTCAAATCATTTGGGCTGATTCCTGAGTTGCTCGGAAGATTGCCCATTGTTACCTATCTCGACCCCCTCGACATAGAAACACTGAGGGCCATCCTGGTCAAACCCAAAAATGCACTGATCAAACAATACACCAAACTATTTCAGTTGGAAGGCATTGCATTGATCATTGAAAATGAAGTGTTGGATTTCATGGTAGAAAAAGCCATGGAATACAAATTGGGGGCAAGAGGCCTTCGTTCCATCTGCGAGAGCATCTTAACAGATGCCATGTTTGAGTTGCCTTCATCTGATGTAAAAGAATTCACGCTCACGGCAACCTATGCGAGGAATAAATTCGACCATACTAAAATGGGCATCCTCAAGGTTGCCTGATATACAATGAAGGAACTCATAGACCAGCTGAAAAAAGAGGCCGACATCAGTGAAAAACAGGCCCTTGAAGCGATTCGCATCATCAAAGAATTCGCTAAAAGAAAATTTCCAGTATTTGGGGGTGCCATTGACAAGTTGTTTGACAAATATGCGCCCAAACAAGAAGATGATTTCATGGAGTAGGATACTGATCATCACCAAATGAAAAATAAGGCTTCATTCGTTCAATTTCTTCTTTTTTTACAGCAACAAGTTGGTATAACGCTTCGAGCGTTTTGATATCACCATGGGTTTGCCTGAAGGCAACCAATGATTTTGTAAATGCATGACCCATATAAGGATGGCGCCGAAAATCTGCATAGCTGCACCTGTTGACATCCAGTTTCTTTACTGCAGCATTGGCAACAACAAAAACCCTTGAATCCAATACTGTCAAGATACTGTCTTGCAAGCCATATACTTCTTTCAACTGCGCAACATCATGAAATCCGCCCAACCGGTCTCTGTATTTTATAATCCTAGCAGACAACCGCTCACCTATGCCTGGTAAGGATTCCAACAAGGCACTGTCTGCTTCGTTCAGGTTGATCAGCACAGGTTTTACCTGTAGTTTGGGCGCAGCTGCCTTTTCTTCATGATATGTATACTCCCTGGGGAAGCGCTGTGGATCTTGCTTCACCGCTGCTGGATAATAAGACCGGTATTTTCTTTTATATACAAATGAATCGCGCCTTATGGAGAGCAGTTTTTTTGCTTCATTGAGCTGAAGTGGGGTGATCTCCAATATTTGCTCGGGAGGGGTTTCTTCTGTAAAAAATACAGGGAGTATCCACAACATCATCGCAATCGCCGACAACAGGTAAATGCCCCTTCTTTCTTTTTTGGAAAATGAAAGAAAAACCTTGATCTGTTCCTTGATATCCATACCACAAACCTACCCTGCTGGGGGTTAACCATCAAGTGAAAAAAACAACATCAAGGCGTTTTATTCACAGAAACAATGAGCCCGTCGTGGGCCAATTGCATTCCCTTGGGCAGGGTTTGGTTGACCGCATGGTGTAGCCCCATTTGATGACTGATATGGGTGAAATACGTCTGGGGAATATCCAATTCAGTAGCCAGGGCTACGGCCTCCTGCAAAGTGAAATGGGAAATATGTTTTTCCTTTCGAAGGGCATTGACCACAAGCACCTCAGAGCCCCTTATTTTTTCTTTTTCGGTCTCCTCTATAAAATTGGCATCTGTGATATAGGTAAAATTTCCAATCCGGTAACCGGTAACACCCATGTTCATATGCCTCACAAGTATTGGCGTAAAATGAATATCCCCAACAGAAAATGGCTGAGTTTCAATCACATGAAGATCCAATTCAGGAATTCCAGGATACTTTTTCTCACTGAAAGCATAATAAAAATCGCGTTTGACTGCATGGGCAGTTTCTTCATTGGCAAAAAGCTGCATGGGGCTTTGGCTGAAAAAATTATAGGCCCTGATATCATCCAGTCCGGCAATATGGTCCTTGTGGGAATGGGTAAAAACAACTGCATCAAGATGATCAACCGATGCCCTGAGCATCTGGTAACGAAAATCAGGCGTTGTGTCAATCACAATTGTTGTGGAAGCCGATCTGAGGAGCACGCTGCTGCGCAGGCGATTGTCTTTCTTGTCTGATGAATGGCAAACCTGGCACTTGCAGGCTATCATCGGTACACCACCACTGGTTCCTGTTCCAAGAAATTCAACGCTGAGCGACAATACGGGTATATTAGTTGTGTAAAGGAAAACTTCCTAGGCTTCTACTGTGCTCAATTCAGGCTTGAGGGTGATTTCTTCAAACAGCTTTTTACTGTCAACACTCAAGTGATCGGCTACTATAGGGAGGTTGGACACCAGGTCAATCAGGGTATTGATCCTTCCTTCAGTTTGCAGAAACTTGTTCAGCACGACTACCTTTTTGGATTCAAGCACGCAGTAGCCACTCTGAAATGTACCTCTTTCATACCTGATGATATAGCCAGCCTCAGAAACGATTTTCTCAATTTTTTCAAGTGTTGAAGGAGTGAACCTTAACTTCATGGAAAGGTATTTTTACAAATTTAACGAATGGGCTATTGGTAAGCGGGTAAGCAAGTGAATAGTTGTGAACATTTTAACCCATAGCTGTGAATAATCATTGTATGATTTTTAAAACCCTGTCCAGAAAAAACAAATTGCCAACGTCAATTAATCAGTATAATCCCTTTTGCCGTTCATACCTTTGCGGCGGCGACCCAATTCACTTAAACCATCATCATGTCATACAGGAAGAACATCAATGATCCTGTCCACGGATTCATCACCATCAACGACCCGTTGATCTATGCCATCATTTCACATCCCTGGTTCCAGCGATTGAGAAGGATCAACCAAATGGCCATGTCTTATCTGGTCTACCCAGGAGCGGTGCACTCAAGGCTTCACCATGCATTGGGCGCATATCACCTGATGCACAATGCCTTGTATGAACTCAAGCAAAAAGGAATAGCATTTTCTGAGGAAGAAGAGCAGGCTGCCAAGATTGCCATCCTGCTGCACGATGTTGGCCATGGTCCATTTTCGCATGCCCTGGAGTCCATGGTGGTAAAAGACCTTGAACACGAGACCCTTTCCCTGATGATCATGGAAGAATTGAACAGTGCAATGGGCGGAAGGCTGGGCATGGCCATCGATATTTTTAAGAATGTGTATCCCAAAAGGTTCCTGCACCAATTGATCAGCGGACAGCTTGATGTAGACCGCATGGACTATCTGACAAGGGATAGCTTTTTTTCAGGGGTGATTGAGGGCATGATAGGTTGCGACCGTATCATCAAAATGCTCACTGTGCATGATGGTCAACTCATGGTGGAAGAAAAAGGGATCTATTCAATAGAAGAATTTCTGGTGTCCAGAAGATTGATGTACTGGCAGGTATACCAGCATAAAACAGTACTGAGTGCAGAGATGACCCTTGTGAAGGTGCTGGAAAGGGCCATATGGCTGCATCAGCATGGAGACGCAATGGTTGCACAAGACAATGAATTGAGCCAACTGCTGTTTGGCAACATGGAAAAACTGCAAAGGGCTGACCTCGAACTGTTTTGCAGGCTGGACGACAGTGATGTGATCAGTGCCATCAAAAAATGGAGAAACCATCCAGACAGGGTATTGTCTATCCTTTGCAATGCCTTGCTGGACAGGAAACTGTTCAAACTTCGGATGCAAAACGACCCCATCACGTTGGAGGAACTCCATGAAAAAAGGGCAGCCATCGCCCATTCATCCTCACTCAGTCAGGAAGATGCTTCCTTCCTGGTTTTTACTGGAGAAGCCGAAAACAGCCTCTACAACCCCAATAACGAAAGAATCAACATTCTTTTTAAGGATGGTAAGGTTCGAGACATCTCACAGGTAGATTCGCCGCTCATCCATCAAAACCTCTTCCGTCCTGTAAAAAAATTTTACATTTGTTTTTACCAATCCTAATTTGATCAGTCTAAAGAGCAAAACAATCTCTTCGACAGATCTCCAAAGGCCATCTGTCGAAAGCAATACATTAATATGCAGTTTTCAGCACACCAAATTTCAGCCCTGATCAATGGCCAAATTGAGGGAAATGCTTCCGCAACGGTAACTGGTTTTGCCAAGATAGAAGAAGCCCAAACCAATGACCTTGCGTTTTTATCCAATCCCAAATACGAAGAATACCTCTATACCACCTCAGCCGGAATCATCATCATTGGTGAAGCCCTTCAGCTGAAAAAGGCCGTCAATGCAACCCTGATCAGGGTCAAGGACGCCTATTCTTCATTTGCCCAACTCATGGAGTATTACCAGCAAATGAAGAAAAAAAGCATGATGGGTATCCAGGAACCTGTTTATATTCATCCGTCCGCCTCCATCGGAAAAGAAGTATTCATTGGCGCATTTGCATATATCGGAGAAAATGCAGTCATTGGTGATGACGCCAAGATTTATCCCCATGTTTTTATCGGCAACAATGCCTCGGTTGGACAGCATTCAACCTTGCATCCTGGGGTTAAGGTATACCATGATTGCCTGATTGGCAATCACGTTACCGTTCATGCAGGAACGGTTATCGGGAGCGATGGTTTCGGATTTGCCCCTCAGCAAAATGGCACCTACAACAAAGTTCCTCAACTGGGCAATGTTGTGGTGGAGGATCATGTAGAAATTGGATCCAATACCTGCATCGACAGGGCAACCATGGGCTCAACCATCATCAGGAAGGGCACAAAATTGGACAACCTTTTGCAAATTGCCCACAATGTGGAAATAGGCGAAAATAGTGTTATTGCAGCCCAGACGGGTGTCAGCGGCAGCACTAAAATTGGAAAAAATGTCATGATTGCCGGACAGGTGGGGGTGGCTGGACACATCAGTGTAGCGGATGGTACCAAAGTTGGCGGACAGAGCGGTTTGACCAAATCAATCCTGGCAGAAAACACTGCTGTGGATGGAACGCCTGCTTTCGATTACAAGGAATCCCTCCGGTCTAAGGCAGTATTCAAACGGTTGCCGGAATTAGAGAAAAAAATAAAGGAACTGGAGCAGGCCATTGCCGATTTGCATAAGGAAAGTGAAGCCTTTCTTCCTAAAAATTGATTTTCAATATATTAGAACCATATTCCACCTGTGAAAAATGGTTTATCTTAGCAGCCAATTCAAGCGAATGATTCCAAAATTCAATCAAGACAAACAGCATACACTTACAAATTCTATCAGCATATCCGGAACGGGTTTGCACACAGGCATCCTGGTGGACATGGTTTTAAATCCTGCCAACCCGGGATTTGGTTTTCAATTCAAAAGGGTTGACCTACCGGGAGAGCCCGTCATCAAAGCAGACTGTGATCTTGTTACGGACACCTCCAGAGGGACCACCCTTGAAGACAAAGGTGCAAAAGTGAGCACAGTAGAGCATATCCTTGCCGCATTGGTCGGGATGGGTGTTGACAACTGCCTTATTGAAATCAATGGGCCAGAAATTCCGATCATGGATGGAAGCTCCCAGCCGTTTATAGAAGCAATCGATAAAGCTGGTATTGAAGAGCAGGAAGCAGCCAAACAGTGGTATACCATCGATACCAATATCTCGTTTTACGATGAGGGAAAAAGGGTTGAAATGATGGCCATGCCCTCAGTTGAATACAAGCTCACTACCCTGATTGATTTCAACAGCCCTGTGCTGGGAACACAGCATGCCGGACTGAAAAACATCCGTGACTTCAAAACTGAAATCGCTCCCTGTAGAACCTTTTGCTTTTTGCATGAGCTGGAGGCCCTTTTGGCCAACAACCTCATCAAGGGGGGAGACATCAACAATGCCATCGTGGTTGTGGACAAGCCGGTTACAGAAGAGGAAATGGGCAGGCTGGCCGGTATCTTCAAAAAAGACAAGATTGAAGTAAAAAGCGAAGGATACCTGAACAACCTGGAACTGAGGTTCCCCAATGAACCTGCCCGTCACAAACTCCTGGATGTGGTTGGAGATCTTGCTTTGATAGGATTTCCGATCAAGGCGCATATCATTGCCAATCGTCCCGGACACCATTCTAATGTTGAGTTTGCCAGGCTGATCAAGCAATACATCAAAAAGAACAAGCATGTCAAGAACGTGCCGGTTTACGACCCCAACCAAGAGCCCGTTTACAACATTGCACAAATTGAAAAGGTCTTGCCCCACCGCTACCCCTTTCTGATGGTAGATAAAATCATTGAGCTCAGCGACACCCATATTGTGGGCATCAAGAATGTTACTTTCAATGAGCCTTTTTTTGCAGGACATTTCCCTGGAAATCCTGTAATGCCGGGTGTTCTTCAGGTAGAAGCACTGGCACAAACAGGCGGAATCCTGGCCATCAATTGCCTCCCGCCAGGAGAATACGATACCTATTTTGTTAAAATTGACAACTGTAAATTCAAGCAAAAAGTTGTTCCAGGGGATACCCTGATCATGAAATTGGAACTCGCAGGTCCCATCCGCAGGGGAATGTGTGAAATGATTGGTACGGTTTATGTAGGAAATAAAATTACCACAGAAACCATACTCATGGCGCAATTGGTGAAGAGAGAAGGTGTCTAATACTAAATGAACGAAACAATGATCCATCCACATACCTATATCCACCAGAATGCAAAGGTGGCAACCAATGTCAAAATCGACCCATTTTCTGTCATTCACCAGAATGTTGAAATCGGTGAAGGCACATGGATCGGAAGCAATGTTACCATCATGGATGGTGCGCGCATTGGTAAAAATTGCAGGATTTTTCCTGGTGCAGTCATTTCTGCGGCTCCACAAGACCTTAAGTTTGAAGGAGAAGAGACAAGTGTAGAAATCGGCGACAATACCACCATCCGTGAATTTGTGACCATCCATCGGGGAACAAAAGACAAATGGAAAACTGTGGTGGGAAACAACTGCCTGATCATGGCCTACAGCCATATTGCCCATGATTGTGAAATTGGCAAGCATTGCATCATGAGCAACAATACCCAGATTGCAGGGCATGTAGTGATGGGAGATTATGCCATCCTTGCAGGGATGTGTGCTGTACACCAGTTTGTAAAGATTGGTCAGCATTCTTTCATTGCCGGAGGTTCTTTGGTGCAAAAAGATGTTCCACCTTATATCAAAGCCGGAAGAACTCCCCTATCCTATGCCGGCGTTAATTCTGTTGGCCTGAAGCGCAAGGGGTTTACCGTTGAAAAAATCAATGAAATCCTCGATATCTACCGTTTCATCTACAACAAAGGGATGAATACCACCCAGGCCATCGATTATATCGAAGAGGAATTCCCAGTGACCGATGAAAGGGATGAGATTGTCACCTTTATCCGTGAAAGTGGAAGGGGTATCATCAAGCGTTTTAGTAAAACTTCCATTGATGAAGATCTCGGTAACTGATGCCGGAAAACGATTCAACCGTGAATGGATCTTCAGGAACCTGAGCCTGGAACTGCATTCCAACCAGCACTATGCCATCACCGGACACAATGGGTCTGGCAAATCAACCTTTCTGCAGTGCATTGCCGGATCTTTGTATACAACAGAGGGAAAAATAAACTTCAACCTGAATGGAAAAACATTGGAACCTGAAGTGGTTTACAAACAACTTTCCATTTGTGCACCTTATCTGGAGCTCATTGAGGAAATGACCCCTACCGAGTTCCTCAGCTATCATGCCTCATTCAAGCCTTTTATCAAGGGCTGGAATGCAACAAGCATCATAGAAGAAATAGGACTTGCCAAGGCAAAACAAAAACAAATCAGGTACTTTAGCTCCGGCATGAAACAAAGGGTGAAGCTGGCACAAGCATTCTTCTCTGACACACCGGTGTTGTTGCTGGATGAGCCTTGCACCAACCTCGACCAGCAAGGCATCGATTTGTATAAACAACTTATTTCGTCGCTTTGCAGCAACAGATTGGTGATGATCAGTAGCAATGATGCGACAGAATATAGCAGTTGCACTGAATTTATCAGAATGGGTGTGTAAAACTAGTGATAGACTAGATTTTTTCTTTCTGTGAATAGGTTTAATTTTGCACAAACTTTACTTCATGGCACATGACAATCTCATTTTTGACCTGCTGAACAAAGAACTCAAAAGACAAAGGGAAGGCATTGAACTGATCGCCTCAGAAAACTTCACTTCTCTTCAGGTGATGCAGGCAACAGGTTCAGTTGCCACGAACAAATATGCCGAAGGTTACCCTGGAAAAAGGTATTATGGAGGCTGTGAAGTGATCGACGAAATTGAAACCATTGCCATCAACAGGCTCAAGCAAGTTTTTAACGCATCATGGGCAAATGTACAGCCCCACAGTGGCGCCCAAGCCAATGCCGCTGTATTCCTGGCCTGCCTCAAGCCAGGAGACAAAATACTTGGGCTGGACCTTAGCATGGGCGGACACCTGACCCATGGCAGCCCAGCCAACTTCAGCGGAAAGACCTACCAGTCTTTCTTTTATGGTGTTGACAGGGAAACAGGACTGGTGAATTACGAGCAACTCGAAGCAACCGCACGCACTGAAAAGCCTAAGATGATCATTTGCGGAGCTTCCGCATACAGCCGCGATTGGGACTATGCCCGCATCCGCGCTGTAGCCGACGAGATTGGTGCATTGGTATTGGCAGATATTTCACATCCCTCAGGGCTCATCGCCGCAGGTTTACTCAATGATCCATTTGACCATTGCCATATTGTGACCTCTACAACCCATAAGACCCTTCGCGGACCCCGCGGTGGTGTAATCATGATGCGGAACGACTTCGAGAATCCATTTGGCGTAAAAGATCCAAAAGGCAATACACGCACCATGAGTGCATTGCTTGACCTTGCGGTGTTTCCTGGTATCCAAGGCGGACCTTTAGAGCATGTGATTGCAGCAAAAGCGATTGCTTTTGGAGAAATTCTTGACCCCGCATTTAAAATATACCAACAACAAGTCAGGGAAAATGCCCAGGTCATGGCTGCGGCTTTTGTTAAAAAAGAATATCACCTGATCAGTGGCGGCACAGAAAACCACCTGATGCTCATCGATCTGAGGAACAAAAATATTACTGGCAAAAAAGCACAGGAAACACTTGACAGGGCGCATATCACCCTGAACAAAAACTCAGTGCCTTACGATGACAAGAGTCCATTTGTTACTTCTGGCATCAGGATTGGGGTACCTGCGATCACTACCCGCGGCCTGAATGCGGCCCACATGCAAACGGTGGTAGACATGATCGACAAGGTGTTGATGAATGCTGATGATGAAACCGTTATTGCATCAGTGAAAGACGATGTGAAGGCATTTATGCAACAGTTTCCGCTTTATCCCGAACTCGGTTAAAACATTTTTATGATACAAAGAATTCAATCGCTCTGGCTTCTCTTGTCTGCGCTCTGTGCAGCCCTGATCCTGTTTGTTCCTGTTTTTTCAGGAGCAGCGGCAGATGGGTTGGTAAAAGTTTTTTCCATTCGGGAAAACCTGATTTTGTTGCTGATCGTAGTACTCTCCATTGTTATCCCTTTCATCAATATTTTTCTTTTCAAGAACCGTGGGCTGCAGAAAAAACTGATCATCATCAACATGGTTCTTTCTGTTTTGACAGTTGCCACTGAGTATTTTTCCGTAGACAAATTCAAACAACAATTTGGCATTGCCCAGGGAACCTGGGAAATAAGCGCCATACTTCCTTTCTTTATCATCCTCTTTCTGGCATTTGCATTCAGGGGCATTAGGAAGGATGAAAAGATGTTGAGTGAAGCAAATAGAATGAGGTAAAATCGTTGAAGGGGCCTTCAACCTTCACTAAAAAACCCAAACCCATCTCCATCAAACAATCCCTTGTCACTCAGCTTTACATGTGGAATGACCAGGAGTGCCATGAAGGACAAGGACATGAAAGGGGCAGAAAGGGTTGATCCCAATGATTTTGCTGCCTTGTCGATCGCTGTATAAGCCGTTGCCACTGCATATCCGTCGTCAGCACTCATCAATCCGCCGATGGGCAATGGCAGGCAATGCGCAACCGCTGGGCCAACACAACTCACGCCACCTTTGGTTTCAATAACAAGGTTGATGGCCCTGGCAAGGCTTTCATCATCAACACCAACAGCAACAATATTGTGTGAATCGTGGGCAACGGATGAGGCGATGGCACCTGCAGTCAAACCAAAGCGGTGAATAAATGCTTTGGCGATGGGTGCGGGGTGATACCGGTTCACCACCACAATCTTGAGCACATCATGTTCAACATCACTACACCATTCAGCATCAACCAATTTCGGATGGAGTGCCAGCTTTTCTGTAATCAATTGGCCATCCAGGCATCCAATAACAGGAAGCCCATACTTACCCTCTCCTTCCATCCTCAAATCCTGTACATTGATTTTTCCTATGCCAAACCTGTTGATGGGTGCTAATGAAGGCTTGTTATCCTTGGTTTCGATAGCATCCATGTTGGGTTTGGGAATCAGCGAGAGACCGTTTTCAGCGACCTTGACCCCGTCAATATAGGTTGCCAATACCTTAAAATCTGACAGGTTGTTCAAAAGAATAAAATCAGCAGGATCACCCACACGAAGCAAGCCCACATCAAGTTTGTAATGCAACACAGGATTGATACAAGCGGCTAGCAGTATACTGAAAAGATCGTATCCCGCAGTGACTGCCCTTGCACAGAGCTGGTTGATATGTCCGTCCACCAGGCTGTCTGGATGTTTATCATCAGAACAGAACATGATCATTTCGGGATGGGTTTCAATCAAAGGGATCAACGCATCAAAATTCTTTGCTGCACTGCCTTCCCTGATGATGATCTTCATCCCAAGGGCAAGTTTTTCTTTTGCCTCCTCTATAGTGAAGCATTCATGATCAGTTGAAATGCCTCTTGCAACATAGGTCCTCAATCCATCGCCGCTAAGGCCCGGTGCATGTCCGTCAACAGGTTTACCGAGGGCCTGTGCCGCAGCAATTTTCTCAAGGATTTCCGGGTCGCCAGCAATGGCACCTGGAAAATTCATCATCTCGGTCAGGTACTTCACATCCTCACTTTCCAACAAAGCTTTTACATGGGAAGCATCCAACACATCCCCAGCGGTTTCAAAAACCGTGGCAGGCACACAACTGGGTGCACCAAAATTGAATTTGAAAGGCACGGTTTTCCCATTGTCAATCATGAACCGCACCCCTTCCATTCCACAAACATTGGCGATCTCATGGGGGTCA
>CAILKQ010000041.1 GCA_903834825.1 uncultured bacterium
ATCAAGATCAAGGCAAAGAAGGTTGCCAAGTTCAAAGCTGGTAAAGAGCTTTCTGCAAAGATCTAACCGCTTAAAAAAAATTAAAAAAGCAAGACGCTTTCGTGTCTTGCTTTTTTTTTCACTTTAAAATTTTAAAAACAAATACAATGGGAAGAGGCGACAAAAAAACAAGGAAAGGAAAGATATTCAAAGGTTCTTTCGGTAAATCAAGACCAGCCAAAGCAGGCAAGAAAGCTGCTCCTCGCAAGTCTTAAATCGGTATCCGTTATCAGTTGTGGGTTGTGGTTTCATTATGCACAGTTCATCAACTGATAACTGACAACTGTTTCTTTCAGGGAGCCAATCGTTCAATTGTCCAGGCTCCATCCTGATGACTGTATTTTATCCTATCGTGCAGCCGATTGCTGCGGCCCTGCCAAAACTCAATGGTTTCTGTTACAACCCGGTATCCGCCCCAATGCGATGGACGGGGAATTTCTCCTGAGGCATACTGTTCAAGCAATGCTTCTGCATTTTTATCAAGGATTTCACGGCCTTCAATAACCCTGCTTTGCGGAGAGGCCCATGCCCCCAACTTGCTTCCCAAGGGCCTGCTGTTGTAGTATTCGTCACTCTCTTCTAAAGACACCCGCTCACATTTTCCTTCTATACGCACCTGCCTTTCCAATTCTTTCCAAAAAAATACCAGTGACGCATAAGGATAAGCATCAAGCTGTTGACCTTTATCACTTTCATAATTGGTATAAAAAACAAATCCCTTTTCATCAAACCCTTTGAGCAAAACAATTCTGGCAGATGGCCTTCCTGCTGCAGTAATGGTAGAAAGCGTCATGGCATTGACTTCAACAATGTCAGACTTCAGCGCTTCATCCCACCATTGGCTGAATTGCACAACAGGATTGGCATGCACATCTGATTCAGAGAGTGAATGAAGCTGGTAATCTTTGCGGATGGAGGAGATGGACATAAGGTGGAATTTATTTCACTAAAGTCCCAATCTGCTCCCCAGTCACCAATTTTTTCAAATTGCCTTCCTGGTTGATGTCAAAGACAATGATGGGAAGATTGTTCTCCATACAAAGGGTGAAGGCCGTCATGTCCATGATCTTCAGGTTCTTTTCAATGCACTCCTTGTATGAAATGGTATCATATTTTGTTGCCGTTGGATCTTTTTCGGGATCTGCTGTATAGATACCATTGACACGGGTTCCCTTGATGATGACATCTGCACCAATCTCAACAGCACGCAGTGAAGCTGCTGTATCAGTAGTGAAATAAGGGTTGCCTGTACCACCGCCGAAGATCACAATCCTGTTTTTTTCAAGATGCCTGATGGCCCTTCTCCGGATATAGGGTTCAGCCACCTGTTCCATCTTGATGGCTGTCAGCAAACGGGTGTACATCCCTTGCTTCTCCAGCATTGCCTGAATCGCCATGCCATTGATGACGGTAGCCAACATGCCCATATAATCCCCGTGGGCGCGTTCAATACCTGTTTCTGATTCATTCATGCCCCGGTAGATGTTGCCACCACCAATAACGATGGCCACTTCAACACCAAGATCCACGACACTTTTGATTTCTTTGGCGTAACGGTTGATCATTGAAGGATCAATACCGAATCCATTGTCCCCTACGAGGGACTCACCGGATAATTTCAGGAGTATTCTTTTGTATATGGGTTGCATGGTGCAAAGATACAAAAAGGGCCTTCATGATGAAGGCCCTTTTCTATATTCCATTGTCGATTGGATTAACCGAGTGCAACACGCTTGAAGGCAACCACCTTCAGGCCAGCCCCTTTAGACTTCAAGTAATCTCCGACAGACATTCCGCCGTCCTTTACAAAAGCCTGGGCCAGCAATGTGCTTTCCTTGTAGAAGGCATTCAATTTTCCCTCAGCGATCTTGGAGATCATTTCGTCGGGCTTTCCTGCCATTTTAGGGTCATTCTTGATCAACTCAAGGATAATGCCTTTTTCCCTTTCAATCACTTCAGCAGAAACTGAAGATGAGTCGATGGCCACAGGATTCATGGCAGCAATCTGCATGGCAATGTCCTTGCCAACCTCTGGTAGCACCTCGTTCAAACCAACCAACACACCCATCCTGTTTGCACCGTGGATGTATGATGATACGAACGCTGCATCAATTCGCTCAAACTTTGAAACGCCGATTTTCTCACCAATGCTGGCAAGTTTGTCGTTCACCAGGTCAGCGATCTTGGCACCATTGATTTCCTGTGCGTTCAACTCTTCAGCTGAGTTCACATTGTTGGCAATGGCAGCATCCATGATGCTTTGGGCAAATGCAATAAATTCATCGTTTTTGCTAACGAAATCTGTTTCGCAGCTCAGGCATAAAGTGATACCGGTTTTGTTGTCTGCAGTTGTTTTGGCAAGCACAACCCCTTCTTTTGCATCACGGTCTCCCCTGAGGGCAGCAACTTTTTGGCCTTTTTTCCTCAACCAATCGATTGCAGCCTCAATGTCTCCATTGTTTTCAGTGAGTGCTTTGCGACAATCCATCATGCCTGCACCCGTCATTTGACGCAGCTTGTTGATTTCAGCTGCCGTTATTGTTACTTCTGACATATTTATCCTCCGGTCTTGAAACCATTGCTGATCCAAGACACGATATTTAA
>CAILKQ010000042.1 GCA_903834825.1 uncultured bacterium
ATGAATGGATGCCTGCGGCAGTGCTTTCCTTTTCTCCTTGGTGGGATAATTTTCTTTCCAACGTGGCCGGTATTCAATTTATTCATCGCTGCATGGCTTGGGTGCTTTTTGCTTTGGGCACCTATTTATTTATAAACATGTTTGTATTGAAAATGGGTGGACAACTGAAAAAATCGATAGTCATTTTATACGCTGTTTTGATTACCCAGCTCACATTGGGCATTTTCACGCTTCTGTATGCAGTTCCTTTATGGTTAGGGGTGATGCATCAGGCCATCGCCTTTGTATTGTTTTCTGCTGCTCTTTATTTTGTTTTTAGAAGCAGAAAAATCGCGGACCTTGATCATTTAACAAACCTTTCTCCAAAAAACACGTAAAAAGGGGGTTATATTTCACTAAAATGCGTAATTTTAATCTTCTATTTAGCAATTACAGTCTTTCATTTGAATACAAATAAGCACATGGGAACACAGATGATACCAACTAGAAAAAAGGCAAAATTTGTAACTTCTTATTCTATTTTTTATGGAAAAGGCCTGCGCTTGATGATCTTGCTGTTGGCATTTATCAGCGGTCATGTTGTCTCTTTTGCTCAATGCCCTGAGGCTCACTTAAACGGCCCTAAAATGATTTGTCATGGAGGGCAAGCTACTTTGTCTGCTGCGGCATCAAAGGCGGGTCAGGGCGCAACGATTACAAAATATGAGTGGATTTGGAATGGAAGTAGCATTGCCGGAGCCCATGATTCAACCTTGCAAATTAACAAAAATGGAACCTATCAAGTTGTGGTTACCAATTCAAATCAATGTTCAGTACGCTCATTAGAATTTATTGTTGCCGCAGCAATGCCTTCAATGCCTGTCATTGCAGGAGATGGATATGTTTGTGGGAGTGGAAGCACCTTTTTGAATGCCGAAAAATCGATGCTTTTTGGACCTGCTACCTATCAATGGCAGCTTAATGGAAGCAATATTGCCAATGAAAATAAATCCTACCTGGATGCAACCAATCCTGGTGTATATACAATGGTAACCACCAGCTTTCAGGGCTGTGTAAATACATCTAATGCCATTACGGTGGTGGCAAAGCCCACGGGAAGTATTGCGATAACAGGGCCTTCAAGCTATTGTTCGGGTATTCCACCTGTTTTGCAGGCAAATCCTAATCTTGCTGCGGGCGCATCCATCGCCACATACCAATGGCTTTTGGATGGAGAAATCATCAGCGGTGCCACGAATCAATCTTATCAAACGCTTAAGGATGGAAAATATTCAGTATTGGCAGTGCTGAAAAGTGCTTGTACCTTGTCTTCGCCTGAATTTGCGCTTGTTTCAAATTCTTCACCACTAGCAAGTATTGATGGGATGCCGGCCTATTGTCATGGGGCTACTTCTGAACTTTGGGCTCATGTGGTAGGAGGAACGGCTCCCTTTGTTTATCAATGGTTTGCCAATGGCAGCCCCATTTCGGGAGCCACCAACACCAATTATACCATACAAAATAAGGCCTTGATTTCTTTGGAAGTAAGTGATGCCCATGCCTGTCTTTCAAAATCTTCTGCTGTTCAGGCCGAAGAGTTTACCATTCCCAAAATAAAAATTATTGGCAGCAATGCGATTTGTACTGCGGACTACGTTCAGCTTTCAACGGCTGTTTCTGTAAATTCGGGAGCAAACACTCCTGTTGGCTACACCTGGTATTTGAATGGCAATGAGGTAATAGGAGAAAGAAATGCTGAAATAGTGGCCACAGAAGCGGGTATGTATCATGTAGAAATTCTCTTTGCCAGTGGATGTATGGCAAACGCTGCGGATTTTCGTGTGAATAATACAA
>CAILKQ010000043.1 GCA_903834825.1 uncultured bacterium
ACTTTTGGTTCTTTTTGCATCAATTTGGTATGAAAATGACAAACAGGTGCATCACTGTCGAGCAACTTTGAGGCTGCATCCACCATGCGTTCACTACTCAACATCATGCTATAGACATCTTCTCCTGGTGTAAACCAAAGCGTGAGTTTGGAATTCTTTCCACTGCTGTCAGTCACATTGGTGGCATTGTCTTTGACAACCACATCGCTGGTAGCGATGGAGTACAATTTCTTGATCTCTTCTGATGAAAAAAAGTTTTTAACAATCAGGTATCCATCCTGATGAAATGTGTTTATGTCAGCGGTATTTAATCTGTATGCCATGTGATATTTTTTGGGGTTATTGATCTGTCAAAAACAAAAAAATTATTGAAAAAGAATAGGATTCATTTCGGTGTCAATCACCTCTCCAATGGTAGCACCAGGGCACCATGCATCCCAATCTGCCTGCTGGTTCTTGTTTTCAGGTGCCTTGAGCTTCATGTCCTTGTCCATGTAGATCATCGTCATCACCTTGCGCATTTGTTTCGTCGTGTTGGGACCAGCACGGTGGTACAACCATCCCATATGAAAACTCAGTTCGCCCAATCCAAAAGCTTCTACAACATGCTCATAGCCTGTGTTTCGAAGGATATTATCAAGGTAAGCCTGACTTTCATCTCCTATCTCCTTGTCCCTTCCTTCTGTGATTTCAAAACTCCTTGCACTGAATTCAAGAGGTCCTAATTCCAGTGTCGTCTCCTGCAAAGGAATCCAGGCAGTAACAGTTTTACTACTAGACAAAGGCCAGTAATACTGGTCTGCATGCCAGGGAGTATGCCCGCCACCCGGCTCTTTGTAGAGCGCCTGATCATGGTAAATTCTCACCCCTTCAACTGCCAATAGGTCAGCAGCAATCTTGGCAAGGCGTTTGCTGAAAACAATCTGCTTTACAGCAGCAGAATTTCTCCAAATGTTCATGATCTGCAAAAATGCTTTGCCATAGGTGTCCCTGTCTTCCATGGCAAGCTGTTGGGTATTCAATTGGTTGACTTCAGCAGTAATGATTTCATCCATGGCCTGAATTGCCTCCTTGGAAAGTATTCCCGGAATTTTGATAAATCCATTTTTCTGAAAATAGGCAATCTGTTCTTGTGTAAGTTCAAAGGGTGCATCCAACTCTTGTGCAACGATGGCAGGTATTGTGTTCATGGTGAATTCTATTGTCTTTTAAAGTTATTTTTTTTCTCCAAAGTCAATGACGATGTTGGGATATTTTTTCCGAAATGATATTACGCCATTATTGGTGATCCCCGACTGCCAGCAAAAGATTTTTTTCAATGTTGTGGATGGAATCAATCCAAGTAATCCTGCATCGTCTATCTTGGTGCCTACGATGTTCAGGTATTCCAGTTTGTTGAACTGCCCAATCAAGGGTATGGATGCATTGGTGATGGCCGTGTTCTTGAGATTCAACCTTGTAATATTGGCGCAAGATTTCAAGGTTGCCAATCCTGCATCGGTAATTTTTGTATCGGCCAATACCAGCCACATCACTTGTGGCGCTATTTTCAGCAACAGTGGAACATCCTTGTCTCCAAAAGAAGGAACATTCACCATGTTCAGTTCCAGGAAATGGGTGCCAGTAGCAAGGGGAACAACGGCTACATTGATTTTCTTTAGCGCTGCGATGCTTGCTGCATCAGCAGGTGCAATGGCATCGAGGGCTGCAGGTCCTGATGGCTCAGTAATGTCATCATGATCGCTCGTGGTTGAGGAAGCAGTGGGCTTTGGCATTCTTTGATGTTGACCGACTGCCTTCCCTTTAGAAACAAGATCCGTTGAAGCTTCTAACAAGTAGCCTTCTCCATGGGTCATCTCTCCCCCAAAATATCCTGCCAGCAAAAGGGCCAACATCATCAGGTGAAATCCCCCATGATAATATGGTTTGCTGTATTCCTCTTTTTTATACTTTTTGAAGGCCAGCAATGCAATGGAGACTACACACACAGCAATGGCAGTATACCGGTGCCAATCCAAAAGGTTCTCCTCATAGCCTCCAGACAGGGACAACATCCAGCCGAAAAATGCAGCCAAAAGGGAAGATAAAATACCAGCAACCAGCACAAAATCAATCAGCCTTGATTTTTCTGTGCTGGACTTGAAAAAATACTGGATAACATAAGCGAGTGCTAGAAAGCCAATGGGCAGGTGAACAAAAACAGGATGCAGGTGCCCTAAAAAATTGATGATCATGCAATCAGGTTATGGATAACATTTCCTGAAACATCTGTCAGGCGGTACCTTCTGCCCTGGCTCTTGTAAATGAACTGCTCGTGGTCAATCCCCAGCAGGTGCATCATGGTGGCCTGGAAATCATGTACATGCACCTTATCCTTCACGACATTGTGGGCAAAATCATCTGACTCTCCATACACCATGCCTGACTTGACGCCACCGCCTGCCATCCAGATGCTGTAACAGCCGGGATGATGGTCTCTTCCGAAACCTTCCGGCGTAAGTTTTCCTTGAGAGAAACTCGTCCTTCCAAACTCCCCACCCCAAACAACCAAGGTATCGTCCAACAGACCCCTTTGCTTCAAATCCTTGACCAGCGCGGCCGATGGCTGGTCGGTGAGCGATGTGGCCCTTTTGATTCCGGAGGCAATTGAACCATGGTGATCCCATCCGAGATGGTACAGTTGTACAAAGCGAACATCCTTTTCTGCCAGCCTCCTGGCCATGATGCAATTGTGCGCAAAGGTCCCCGGTGTCATGACATCCGGACCATACATGTCCAGAATATGTTGTGGTTCGTCAGAAAGATCTGTGATAGAAGGAATGGCCATTTGCATTTTGTAGGCCATTTCTGACTGATTGATCTGGCTTTCAATTTCCGGATCATGCCAAACCTCGTTTTGAATATTGTTGAAGCCCTTGATAAAATCAAGTGCCCTTCTCCTGTCCATGCGATCAATGCCTTCTGGATTATTAAGAAAAGGAACCGGCTCATTTCCCGTCATGAACTGCACGCCCTGGTGATGAGAAGGCAGGAAGCCGCTGCTCCAGGCAGCACTGCTGATGGGTTGATCACCTCCACCTTTGGAAACCATCACAATAAAAGATGGAAGATTGTCATTCATGCTTCCGAGGCCATAACTGAGCCATGATCCTATACAAGGCCTCCCGCTCAACTGATTGCCCGTTTGTGTAAAAATCACTGCAGGCTCATGGTTGATTTGTTCGGTGAACATAGACCGCACCACGCAGATATCATCTGCGATTTCAGCAATATGGGGAACGTGATCACTGAAGTATCCACCAGCAGCACCATGCTGTTTGAAGGTAGCGGCAGGCATGGCCAAGGGAAAAGAATATTGGTTGCTGACCATTCCAGATATCCTGTTCTTGCCAACAACAGAGGCAGGAATTTCCTGTCCATGCATGGAATAAAGCATGGGCTTGTAATCGAACAACTCCATTTGAGATGGACCTCCACCCTGGAAAAGATAAATCACCCTTTTTGCCTTGGGAAGAAAATGCGGATTGACCAGGGGCTTGTTGATCTCTTCAGCAACCTGCTGCACGGCTTTTCGGTCTGCATTTTTGCTACCGCAACCCAGCAATGAGCCCATGGCGATGCCACCCAGTCCGAGGACTGAACCGCGGAGGAATTCCCTTCGCTTGTTTTCGTAATGCATTTTCATCAACTCATTCATGGTCAATCATTTTCTTGTAAGAAACTCATCGGTATTCATCAATGCCAATGCAGTATTGCCCATGGAAGCCAATTGTTGGATACCAGGAAGATCAGACTTGCTTTTTCCAACAGCCAAGAGTGCTTCGGCTTTCTGTGGATAGGCCTCAAAGTTCTTCAACTCGGCCAGGTACATTGCTTTCATCAATTGCGCTTCTTTCTTGTTGGGTTTGCGTCCTGTAATCAAGCGAAACCCAAATACCAACTGGCTCTCAACACTGGCACCACCTTCTCTGATCATCCTGGCACCCACATGCCTTGAGGCTTCAACAATCTGTGGATCGTTCAGCATGGCCAGGGATTGCATGGGTGAACTGGATACCGGACGCCTCACCATACAAACAGACCTGTCAGATGCATCAAAGATCTGCATGAAGGGCACAACACTTGTTCGCTTTCTCACGGTATAAATGCTTTTCCTGTAAAGGTCTTCACCTTCAGATAAAATATACTGGTACCGCCAAACCTTATCGCTCAAGGCATCCCACAACCCTTCAGGCTGATAGGGATAAACACTTTTACCACCGACCTTGTTGGAAAGCAATCCAGCCACAGCAAGCGCATTGTCGCGCAGCATTTCAGCAGGATAACGATAACGGGGATTCCTTGTCAGCAGGGCATTGTTGGGATCGCTTTTCATTACCGCTGGATCTGCCAATGAGGATTGTTGATAGGTGGCACTCATAAACATGTATTTCATGAATGCCTTTGTATCCCACTTGTTTTTCTTGTAGTACACGGCAAGATGATCCAACAATTCTGGATGGGTGGGCATGGCGCCCTGGTTTCCAAAATCATCAGATGTAGAAACCAATCCCTTTCCAAAAACCAATTGCCACATCCTGTTTACGGCAACCCTGGATGTCAATGGGTTCTCATCATCAAACATCCATTGTGTCAGGCCCAACCTGTTTTGGGGAAGGCTCTTGGGGAAAGGCATGATGGCGGCAGGTGTTGAAGGTTCGACCTTATCACCATGGCTATCATACAATCCCCTTTTCAATACATAGGTAGGACGGGCCTGGGGAAGATCGCCCATTACCATGACCTCTTTGGTTGAATCATAGAGATCACACAATGATTTTCGTGCAAGCATCAATGCAGTGCTGTCGTATTCGTTTTTGGTCCCCTTTGGATCAAAAGGTAATTTCCCATACAGGTGCCTGATTTCTGCAGGGGATAAGGTATTGGTGAACATATGAAATTCATCAATTTCCCCACCGGGCATGCTGCGGTCGAGTTCTCTTTTTCCAAATACAAGACCCCGATAACGGCCTGTCTTGTGGATATTGGGATAGGAGCGAATATTCTTGTACAAATGGTCAAACTCTGTATCAGTTGGGGCTTGTTTTCCATTGAGGTGGATGCGCAGGCCCGAGGCTTTGCTGCTGCCGTCATAACTGATGGCCACATGATACCATTGGTTGGGTATTAGTTTTTCTTTGGTGATGACGCTGATGGCATCATGTGGATATGCATGATTCAGCCTGAAATTGAGCTTGTTCTCTTTCATCACAAGATCATATCCCTGGTATCCATAGCGGTGGGGATCACTGGCATGGAAAACAGTTGCCAAAGGATAGTTCGTTGGCACCTTGATCCAAAGGCTGAATGCAAAAGGATCATAGCGTTCAAAATAAGCTATTGTATAGGGATCAAAAGAAATGTTTGTTTCATCATTGTATTTCAAAGAACGACCAATAACACCCTGACCATATTCAGCCATCCTGACCATTGCGTCAGTTTTGCTTCCTGTGGCATTGATAAAATACTCCTTGTCCTTGACAAGATTTGTTTTATCAAAATCAAGTTTGGCAACCAATTTTCCTGTCAATGCAGCAGCGATGTCTTTTTCTGTTGCCGCATCAAGTGCTGCATTCTTTTGCCTCTCTTTGATGGCTTCGTTTTTTTCAAGGGCTGCAATCTGTCTGGCATAAACACCAATCTTCTGATCATCCACATCGGATGTCAATCGAAGTGTGGGACCGGCCACCATATCTGGGCCTCCATAATTAGGACTACCCTTTTCAAACGTACTGTTGAAAAAAGCATACATCGAATAATAATCCTTCTGACTAATAGGATCGTACTTATGGTCGTGGCACTTGGCGCATCCAACCGTCATCGCCAGCATCGCCGTTCCGAGTGTATTGGTGCGGTCAACCACATACTCCACACGGTACTCTTCTTCAATAATGCCCGCTTCTGAATTCTGTTTGTGCATGCGGTTGAACCCTGTTGCCAATACTTGCTCCTTGGTGGCATTGGGCAAGAGATCACCTGCCATTTGCCAGGTGAGAAAATCATTGAATGGGATGTTTCTGTTGTATGCACTGATCACCCAATCACGCCATGGACTTACTTCATGGTGTTTATCGTCCAGGTATCCATGGCTGTCTGCAAACCTTGCCACATCCAGCCAGTAGGCGGCCATTCGCTCTCCATAGTGGTGTGAAGCAAGGTACCTGTCAACCAATTTCTCATAGGCCTTAGGGGCTGCATCCTTCAGGAAGGCATCAATCTCCTTTACATCTGGTGCGATGCCCCTGATGTCAAAACTGAGCCTGCGGATCAAGGTTTCCTTGTCCGCTTGTTTGGCAGGTTGCAGGCCGGCACGTTCTATCGCATCAAGGGTGAAATGATCGATTTCATTCTTGACCCAGTCGCTATTTTCCACTGAAGGGACTGCAACAGATTTCAAAGGAACAAAGGCCCAATGTTTTTTATACTCAGCACCCTGCTTTACCCATTTTACCAGTACGGCTTTTTCATAGACAGAGAGCTCCAGGTGGGACTCCGGTAAAGGCATGACATAATCAGCATCATCGCTAAGGATTCGCTTGATCAATTCACTTTTAGAAAGGCTACCCGGAGCAATGGCTTTCAAGCCAGACTCGGTCACTTTGCTGTAGGCGAAAGAGGCAATGTCCAAGCGCAGATCAGCCTTCTGCTTCTTTGCGTCCGGCCCATGGCAGGAGAAGCATTTGTCTGAAAGTATTTTTTTGACATGAATGTTATAATCAATCTCTTCAGGAAGGGATGCGTAGGCTTCAGCAACTTCCTTGGGGAGTTCGGTATTGTCACAACCGAAAAGCAAGAGCGCAAGAAAAAAGATCAGAATTCCTCTCATCGAATACATTTATTGTCTTAGTAAATGTAATTTACTCAATTATACCCAAATCAAAACGAAGTCCATGAGTGGAAAATACCTCCGTTTTACCTTACTGATGCTCGTTATTGGTAGCTTTGAAACCCAGGCACAATCGATCCATGTGAGCCCTAAAGGAAGCGATAAGAACCCAGGAACCAAAGAACAACCTGTTGCCAGCCTGATGGCCGCCAGAACCCTGGTCAGGAACTACAAAAAAACAAAGGGACTGCCCAAGGGTGGGCTCAATGTGATCATCCATGGAGGCATTTATGACCTTCAGGAAACCTTCCAGCTTACTGAAGAAGATGCAGGCCCCATCACCTGGTCTGCAGCAGCAGGGGAAAAGGTCAGTATCACCGGAGGGAAAACAATCAACCCGGGGAAATTCAGCAAGGTGACTGATAAGGCTATTCTAAACAGGCTGGAAAAAAATGTCATTGGAAATGTATGGCAGGCAGATCTGCGGGCAGAGGGAATCAAGAATTTTGGCAACCACCGCCAGTATGGTCATGGCCTGCCTGTAATTCCAGCAACACTGGAACTCTTCTACAACGGTGAACCCATGACGCTTTCAAGGTATCCCAACAAGGCAGCCATGAAAATCGGAAAAGTAGCTGATCCGGGATCCGTTCCACGTACTGGCGACAAATCCAACCGGGGCGCCCTGTTTGCCTATACAGACAGCAGGCATAAAAAATGGGTTGGGCAACAAAATATCTGGATCCAAGGCACACTGAATTACGGTTTTGGGGATGACTATAACCCGATTGAATTCATCGACACCATTGCCGGACAGGTCAAACTCAAGAAACCACATCTCTATGGCGTTGGCTCCGGAAAAGATTTTCAGGAATATGTGGCCATCAATATACTCGAAGAACTGGATAGCCCCGGAGAATGGTATATCGATGAAACATCAGGAATCCTTTACTTCTGGCCACCTGCCGATTTGAAGGATGCCCTGATACAGGTATCCATGTTGGAAGATCCCATCATCGCATTGGAAGGCACTGAACACGTAACAATCAAAGGCTTGACCATAGAGGCAGGTCGTGGCATAGGTATTTACATCGAGCGCAGCAATCATACCCTTGTTGCTGGCTGCACCGTAAGAAATGTGGGCACTTCAGGAATTTTTATGGGACAGGGGGCGAAATTATTGGATGAGAACAGCTCGATTGATGACTATGTTGGTGAACCACAATCCAGGCAGATAGGCAGTTTTCAAAACCATATCTACAAGAACAATGCCTGGAACAGAAAAGCCGGCAGCAACAATGGCGTATTGAGTTGTGATGTGTACAATACCGGAAGTGGCGGCATCTACATCAGTGGAGGCGATAAGAAAACCCTGACCAAGGGAAACAGCTATGCCGAAAACTGCAGGGTATACAACTATACCAGGAGAAATAAATTCACATGGGCAGGCATTCGGGTGGATGGATGTGGCAACAGGATTTCACACAATGAGATTTTCAATTCAGACTGGCATGGCATCTTTGTTCACGGGAATGATCATTTGTTTGAATACAACTATATCCATGATGTAACCCTGAATTCAAACGATACCTCACCCTGGTACATTGGAAGAAATCCAAGTGACAGGGGAAATATCATCCGATACAATTATCTTGACAATTGCGGCAATCCCAACAGGATGACCATGGGCATTTATTGTGATGATTCATCAACAGATGTCTACGTGTATGGAAATGTTTTCAACAACATGAAAACCAACCACGGCGTGCTTTTCAGCAATGCAGGCTGGGATATTGTGATGAAGAATAACATTGTGATCAACCCGATTGCACATACGGCAGTAGTTTCGGCACTCTGGTATACATGG
Organism: uncultured bacterium; assembly: GCA_903834825.1. Classification (GTDB taxonomy): domain Bacteria; phylum Bacteroidota; class Bacteroidia; order Chitinophagales; family Chitinophagaceae; genus Pollutibacter. The sequence continues at coordinate 8,733 of CAILKQ010000043.1, forward strand.
GCTGCACCACAAGCAAAGGAAATGTTTGGAAAGAACGGGCTCATCAGAAAG
>CAILKQ010000044.1 GCA_903834825.1 uncultured bacterium
TTACAGGCCTTTTGAAATACCAACACCCAATGGTGGAATTGATGATTTTGATGAGGCGTATTTCCTCGCTTCCTCAGGAGCCATCAACCCTGTAATCCTTACCCAGGCGGAATACAGGAAGCAGTCCACTGCAGCAACCTACCTGAATGCTTATATAAATGTCAACCTGGTAAAGAATCTTGTATTCAGGTCTACAGTGGGTTACGACAATGGCAGGGTTGGCACTGACTTGTTTTACAACAAGATCACTTCAACTGCCAGGAACTATGCATCACTTCCTGTTGCCTCCATTGGTACCCAATCCAATTCCACCATCAGCAATACCAATACACTTCAGTATACGTTAAACAACATCAAGAAACACCATGATTTCTCCATTCTGGCTGGTGAGGAAATGGTGGACCAGCGCTCAGCCCAAAACGGTACTGAAACAAGGTTTTTCCCTGCTGATATTTCAGCCCCAAAAGCATTGGCCAACATGGGATTGGGATCTGCTCCAACAGGATCTGCCCAACCGCTTCCAACATCATTTATCCAGCCTCCGAGCAGGATCTTCTCTTTGTTCAGCAGGGCCACCTATGCCTATGATGACAAGTACCTGGCCACTGTGAACCTGAGGGCAGACAGGTCTTCCAAGTTCAGTACTGAAAATGGAACACTGGTATTCCCTTCCGGTTCTTTGGCCTGGAGATTGTCCCGCGAAAAATTTCTTGATGATGTCAAGTGGCTCTCAGATGCCAAACTTCGTTTTGGATATGGTATCGTGGGAAACAACAGGATTGACAATTTGCTTTACTTGCAGCTTTATGGGGTAACCGGACAATATGCATTCAACCACTCCATCCTGCCCGGTTTTGCGCCAACCGCTTTGGCCAACCCAGGCTTGAAATGGGAGCAGAATGTTACCCGCAATTTCGGATTGGACCTGGCATTCTTCAACAACCGCGTACAACTGACTGTTGATGCATATAAGAATTCTGCGAATGATTTGTTGTTGGCAGTTCAAATTCCTCCAACAACAGGATACACGCAGCAGATTCAGAATATTGGTGCCACCTCCAACAGGGGTGTTGAAATTCAATTGAACGCAACACCCATTGAAAATAAAAATTTCAGTTGGACCTCCAATTTCAACGTCTCTTTCAATAAGAACAGGGTGGAAAGCCTTGGAGGTGTTTCACAGATCACCAGAACTTCAGGATGGCAGGGCAGTGATGGGGTAGATGATTATATTGTTAAGGTTGGTGAATCTACCGGGCAGATGTATGGTTTTGTAACCGATGGATTCTATGGTGTAAATGATTTTGATTACAATGCCACCACACAAACCTATACCATCAAGCCAGGGATTGCCGCTAATGGTGTGTATGGCACTCCACAACCGGGCATGTTGAAATGGAAAGACCTCAACAAGGATGGTGTGATTACTGCTGATGGAGACCGTACCGTCATTGGCAATGCCAATGCAAAGTTTACCGGAGGATGGAACAACCAGTTCAATTACAAGAATTTTGACATGAGTGTTTTTGTGAATTTTGTGGTGGGAAATGATATCTATAATGCGAACAAACTGGAGTGGACAGACGGAGCGTTTTCCAACTTGAACATGTTGGACATCATGAAAGACAGGTTCACCAACATCAATGACAAAGGTGAGATTGTAAAAGATCCTGCTGCCCTTACTGCACTGAATACCAACGCAAAAATTTGGTCACCTGTACGTGTACAGCGTTGGTGGTTGCATTCATGGGCTGTTGAAGACGGAAGTTATCTGCGCATCAATAACCTCACCCTGGGCTATACGCTTCCTAAAACCATCTCACAAAAACACAAGATTTCCAGTCTTCGTTTTTTTGGGACGGTCAACAACCTTGCTACCCTTACTGGCTATTCAGGATATGATCCTGACGTTACCGCCAGAAGGAGCGATCCTTTGACGCCTGGTGTTGATTTTGCTGCTTATCCACGTTCCAGAACCTGGGTATTTGGTTTGAACCTTTCTTTCTAATCTAATTAATGTGCAACATATGAAATCGAATAATTTACTCTTTCGTTCCGGGTTGCTGCTGCTGACCTGCTCGATATTGATCCTGCAATCTTGTAAAAAATATACCGAGGTAGCTCCAGTATCACAGTACAGCATTCCTGATGCCTTTTCTGACCCCTCCAATGCCTTCAATGCCTTGGTAGGCGTATATGATGAGTTACAGGGAGATAACGGTTATGGCATCCGCATCAGCATGTATTATCCTTTTGATACGGATGAGGCCATCGTCAGCGGTAATATTGACAATGGCAGAAGGGGTGTAGGCCGTTACCAGCTTTTGTTGACCAATTCAGAAATAACCAATCCTTTCAGGCAATTGTACCGTGGTATTGAAAAGGCAAACCTTTGTATTGAACAGATTCCTTTGATGAAACAATATGCCAGTGGAACAGATGCAGAGAAAAGGGAATTGAGAAGATTGCATGGGGAAGCGCTAACCTTGCGTGCACAGTTCTACATGGAATTGATTCGCAACTGGGGAGATGTTCCTGCACCAATGGTTGCTGCATACAAGCAAACAGATTTGTTTATTCCTCAGGCCAACAGAGATTCTACCTATGATATCCTGCTTGCTGATTTGACTGCTGCGAGAGATTTGCTGCCATGGAGAACTGAAGCAGGGCCACGCAATGAAAGGGTTACAAAAGGGGCAGCAATGGCATTGAAAGCCAGGATTGCACTTGCAAGAGGAGGATTTTCCCTTCGTTCCAATGGCCAGATGGAAAGGCGTGCAGACTATCTCAAATATTATCAGATGGCCAAGCAGGAATGTGAAGAGCTGATGGCCAGAAGAGACCAGCATACCCTGAATCCAAGCTACTCGGATGTATGGAGAAAGGTCACTTCATTCACTTATGATCCTTTTGCAGAAATCATATTTGAAGTGGGTGCAGGCGGAGGCAATGGAAACAGTGATAGCAGGATGGGTAATTATGATGGTCCAAACATGAGCAATGCATCAAGGTATGGTGCTGGCGGCGGCGGTGTTGTGATTTTGCCCAATTATTTTTATGCATTCGATTCTGTAGATACCCGCAGGGATGTTACCATCACACATTATCAGGTAACTTCCGCCACCAACATCAAAAGCCAACGCAGGCTTGGAGAATTGAACACAGGAAAATACCGCCGCGACTGGAGAAATCCTCTGCTTCCGGGAACAGTTTTGAACGTTGGATACAATTGGTCTTTGATCCGTTTTTCTGATGTGCTGTTGATGTATGCTGAAGCAGTGAATGAAATCAGTGGTGCTCCTACAGCACAGGCCATTGCTGCCTTTGAGGAAGTACGCAAAAGGGCATTTAGTGGAAATATAGCATTGATTGGAACAACACCAACAACCAAGGCTGGCTTTTTCAATGCCATTGTAAACGAAAGGTTTTTGGAGTTTGGCCATGAAGGCATCAGGAAATTTGACCTGCTCCGTTGGAACCTCCTTTCCACAAAAATTGCTGAGGCCCGTGCCAACATACAATTGATTCGTGACAGAAAAGCTCCTTATGACAGGGTGCCTCAGTATATCTATTGGAAAAATACCGGAGAAGAAATTCAGTTTTTTGCAGGCACCAATACCGCTGCAACTGCACAACCATTCTGGAGAGCAACACAGATCCCCAATCCTGCAACCGGATGGACCAGGACTGATTGGGCACAGCAATTGACAACTGCTCAAATTGACAACAAGCAGTTGTGGGAAGGCATGGCGTCATTTTTTGTTCCAGGAAAAAGTGAGCTGTTTCCTTTTGATCAGGCAACCATCACTTCCTACCAAGGAAAGCTGAAGCAAAATCCAGGATATTAATTCATTTACAACATGCAGGTGGCCATTGATTGGCCACCTGTTTTTTATTTCCATGACAAAATCAAATTGCCCAATTTTATTGTTGCTTCTTACAAGCCTTTTCTTCTGCGGGGATGCTTTTACCCAAAACGAGCGTCCTGTTGCGTTTCCAGGCGCAGAAGGTTTTGGCAAGCACGCAGTGGGTGGTCGTGGAGGAAAGACATTGGTGGTATCCAACCTCAATGATGCCGGTCCAGGTAGTTTCAGGGAAGCCGCCCAGCAAAAATCAAGGAGAATCATTGTTTTTGCAGTTGCAGGCACCATCCACCTGGAATCACCCCTGCAGATTGAAGGAAACGTTACCATTGCGGGGCATTCAGCCCCCGGAGAGGGAATATGCATTGCAGACCATCCCGTTCGGCTCAAAGGCGACCAAATCATTCTGCGCTACCTGCGTTTTAGAATGGGAGATAAATACCAATCACAGCAAGGGATGGTGGATGGTAGTGGTGGGGATGATGCCCTTTCAGGATCAAAAAACAACCAACTCATCATTGATCATTGCAGCATGAGCTGGAGCACGGATGAGGTCATGTCTGTATATGGTGGCGACAGTACAACCTTGCAATGGAACATCATTGCAGAGCCATTGAATTACTCTTATCATTTCGAGACCGGTGATAAAGATTGGGAAAACCACGGTTATGGCGGTATCTGGGGTGGAGCCCATCTTTCTGCCCACCACAATCTTTTTGCCCACTGTATCAGCAGGAACCCACGGTTCAACGGTGCCCGCTTGGGAGCCAAAGAGGAGTTGGTTGATTTTCAGAACAATGTTGTGTACAACTGGCAAAACAAGGCCATCTATGGTGGAGAATTTGGCAAGTACAATATTGTCAACAATTATTTCAAGCCTGGTCCATCAACTAAACCTTCAGCTACCAGTAATTTCCTGGATCCATCCAAAACAGATGTTTTGCCTTATGGTCAATATTTTGTTGTTGGTAACATGATTGAAGGCAACAAAGTGGTCAACCGCGACAACATGATGGGTGTTACCACCATACCCGTTCCAGGTGTTTACATCAATCAACCACATGCGGTGATTGACCTTCCCCAAGAAGGTGCTGATATGGCCTATCAGTCCATCATAAAAAAGGTGGGTGCTTCCTTTCAACGGGATGACATGGATGACAGGATCATCAGGGAAATGCTGAGTGGAAAAGGGAAAATCATTGATGTGCAGGGTGGATTTCCGCATGGAACTGCTTACGAAAAATCAAAAGGGGCCTGGCCTGTGTTGAAGGCCACAGCCAGTCTGCCAGACCATGATGCAGACGGAATACCGGATGACTGGGAGCGCAAGAATGGATTGAATCCAAAAGACGCTAATGATGGAGCAAAAGTGACATTGCATCCTTATTTTACCAATATCGAAGTATACGTAAACAGTTTGTTGAAATGAAAAAAATCATCCCTTTTTTTGTCTTTCTGCTGTTGGTTTCATTTGCACCTGACCAGAAAAAAATAAAAATATTCCTGGCAGGTGATTCCACCTTGAGCATCAAGGCAGAGAAAAATTTTCCGGAAACAGGCTGGGGAATGCCTTTTATTCATTTCTGGAACGAGAACCTGATGGTTGTAAACAAAGCAAAGAATGGCAGAAGCACCAAGACCTTTCTATCAGAGGGCCTCTGGAAGCAGATCATGGATGAAGCAACTGCAGGAGATTACGTATTCATTCAGTTTGGTCACAATGATGAGGTAAAATCAAAAGTCAATTCTTATACCACCACGGAAGAATTTACCATTAATCTCAAGAAATACATAGGCGACGCAAGGGATAAGAAAATGATTCCTGTTTTGATGACGCCAGTGGCAAGAAGAAAATTTGATGCAACAGGAAAAATTGAACAAACGCACCAGGAATATTCCGCCTTGGTCCGTAAAGTGGCTGAAGAAGAAAAGCTGCTATTTATTGACCTGGATGCCGAAAGCATGCAGCTCTATCAACAATTTGGCGTTGAAAATTCCAAACTACTTTTCTGTCAGTTGAAGCCGGGCGAACATCCCAATTATCCTGATGGAAAGGAGGACAATACGCATTTTAATGAGTTGGGCGCCAGGCTGATTGCGCAGCTGGTGCTCAAAGAAATCCGCACCACCATCCCTGATCTGCTTTCATACATCAATACCAAAAAACCATGATGAAGAAGAGAATACTTTGTTTGCTATCAATCATGTTTTTGCTCTTGCTGACAGGATATGCGCAGCAAAGATGGGTTGTTGCGCAAGATGGGTCCGGAGATTTCAAATCTGTTCAAATGGCATTGGATGCCATCAAGGAAGGCAACAATGACCCTGTAGAAGTATTTGTAAAAAAAGGGATTTACCGCGAAGTAGTGGTGGTGGATGCAAGAAAAAGCAAGATTCATCTGATGGGCGAAGACAAGGTCAATACCATCATTTCTTTTGACAACCACGCAGGTACCCGTAAACCCAATGGCGATACATTGAATACCTGGACCTGTGCTTCTGTTTTTGTGTATGGGGATGATTTCAAGGCAGAGAACATCAGCTTTGAAAACAATGCAGGTTTCACTGCTGGCCAGGGTGTTGCCCTCAGGGTTGAAGGCAATAGGGCATCTTTCATCAACTGCAACATGCTGGGCAACCAGGATGTGTTGTTCCTGAGTGGCAGTGGCGTAAAGCATTATTTCAGGGACTGTTATATCGAGGGTTCAACAGATTTTATATTTGGTGCAGCAACCGCAGTATTCATCAACTGTCAGCTGCACAGCAAGAAAGACTCACATGTTACAGCAGCCTCCACCAATGTCATCATCCCCTTTGGATTTGTTTTCTTTGATTGCACCCTTACCGCGGCAGAAGGCATCAACAAGGTTTCCCTGGGAAGGCCCTGGAGCCCCACTGCCAGCGTAACCTATATTCGGTGCTGGATGGACAAGCATATTGTACCTGAGGGATGGAACAATTGGAAGAA
>CAILKQ010000045.1 GCA_903834825.1 uncultured bacterium
ATCACTACATTCCTTAGTCTTTTTTCATATTTACCTGTAACCATGTTTTCTCCATAAAATATGGCAGACGATGTTTCCATTCCCCCGCCGACACTTGGCGATTGAATATTGGCCAATTTTTCATAAGCATAAGGCCCAACGTAATCAGAATAAAATTGAAGTACCTGTTTGGTCGGTTCTGCAAAATCAGTAAACCCCTTTTCTCTGTCCCTGGGATATACCCATGTTTGAATATCCTTGCCATCAAATTTTCCAACATATTGAACGGCGAATTCAGCAACACCCAACACGAACAACCAGCTGGATACAGGAACAGACTGTTTCCAATGGGTTAATTTGTTTTCCTTATCGATTGTTGATTCTTCCAGCAGGAGACCGTTGGAAACCACTTTGTATTTGGATGGCGCCGTTACCTTGAACTCGCTGGTTGCCTTATCGTACGGGTGATCAATGGCGGGCAACCAGTGGCGTGCATTGTTTGGCCAGTTTTCGTTGAAAAAACTGCGGTCCCCATATTTGGTGGGTCCAATTTTCAATCCTCCTGCAGGTATGCCGTGGTATTGAATGATAAATGTAATGGTGGAATCTTTCGATACCCGACCAGACAACTGAATCATCAGTGCATCATTTTTGTGGCTAAAACTGGCCTTGGTATTGTTGTAGCTTACCGACTCCACGACCATGCCTTTCTGCAGGTACTTTCCATTTGTATTGATCAAATCAAGCCTGATTTGTTTAACATCATTTGTTTTGAACAATACTGAAATACTGGCCTTGCCGAATATTTCATCAGTATTGTCAGACAACTTCAATTCAAACAGATAATGTAAAATATCAATCGAATAATTACGGGGATAATTATCTGCACGGCAAAAAATCGCAAGAACAGATAAAATCGTTGTTAGCGCAACATGTTTGTATTTCATTATTGTATGGTTATTTTTTTCAAATAATGTCCCTTGGCATCTACTTGTGGAGCACCATTGCTGGATACAACAATTCCTTCCTTGCCAATCATTGTTCTGGTGGGTTTGTCTGCCGGGCCAATATCAAGGGGCAATGGCATGAAGAAATTATTCACTGTAATCTGATACTTTTGGTACCCAACTTCTTTCACTGAAATATCGAGCACTTCATTGGTGTATACGTAGAAATTGAAAAAAGGCTTTAAATCTTTCTTCGATTCCGTGCTGAACAATTCTTCTACATCTTTTGTGGTAACAAAATTGTCATAGGTATACCTGGGATCTGTTGCGAGTTTTTTCAGGGTTGGTAAAAATATTTCATCACCCAGCACGTACCTTAAGCTGTGCATGAAGAATGAGCCTTTTGCATAAATATCCCTGCCAGCATACGCTTCTTCTTCTGATAGCTCCTCACCACCCACCATCGGTTTTTTGTTTCTGGTATTTCTTTTGTGCCGACTGATGATTTCATCATAGGCTTCCTGACCGCCCAGTTCATAGTGGACCAGCGCCTCAGAATAGGTTGTAATGCCTTCCTGAATCCACATGTGTGCCCAGTCTTTGTTGGTTACTTTGTTTGCAAACCATTCGTGTCCATACTCATGGTATAGGTTGGCAGAATAGTCATGTACGCCAATCTTTGAATAATTAAATTTATTTTGAAACGTGATCATCGTTTGGTGCTCCATTCCAGAATTGGGTACTGCAGCGATGCCAATCTTTTCTTTGGCCCAAGGATATTCCCCAAAGTATTTTTCGAGAATTTTGGTATCTCTTGCTTTGAGTTCAATTATTTTAGGTGCAAAACTGCTGTCTTCTTCCAAAACGTAGAATTGAATAGGAACAACAGTTCCATCGATGGTGGTATAGTCCTTGCTCACAACGGCATACTTTCCAATGTTAAACACTGTACAGTAATTGCTGATGGTATAATTGGTTTTCCAGTGGTAGGTTTTCTTGTTTTTCTTCTTCAGCACTTCCTTTAACAGACCAGGACCCGCAACTACTAAGTTTTCTGGCACGGTGATGAACATGTCAACACCCTCGTTGGGTTCGTCGCTGGGGTGGTCTTTGCAAGGAAAATAAACCCTTCCCCCTTCTTTCTGGCAATTGATCGCTAC
>CAILKQ010000046.1 GCA_903834825.1 uncultured bacterium
AGGAGCACGCTTGGAAAGCGTGTAAACGGGAAACTGTTTCGAGGGTTCGAATCCCTCAGTCTCCGCAAAAAACAAATGCCCCTTTATGGGGCATTTTTCGTTGATGGAGCGTGGAAAATTTATTTTCCAAAGCGACAGCAATGAAAAATGATAAGGGGCGAAGCCCCGGCATTTGTTTTTTTTATATGTAGCCCCCCAAAAGGGATCATGAAATAATCCCAAAGCGACAGCAATGAAAAATGATAAGGGGCGAAGCCCCGGCATTTGTTTAAGGTTATAAACTGGCTTTTTTATATACACCCAACTCACTCATGGTAATGCAAACTGGTGCAGTTATCCGAAAACGAAGTTGGGTTGTTTTAACCGGTTCATTGAGAAGGATAATTCTACAGGCACCAATGGAAGTTGCAGCGGCTATTTTGGTCCAGCTGCCATTGATCATGGCATCCACTTCAACTGAATCGATGCGTTGCCCCAAAGGAATATATTCACTCATCTTGATCAAGTCAAAAGTTTGATCAGCCGTCCAGGTCAAGTTGACTTGAGCTATTTTTACGGTATCATCGGTTGCCCAATAAGAGTCTATCGACCCATCTATCAAAAACTGTCCCTTGTAGGATTTGCTTCTCTTGTTCGACACCCTTAGTGTAGAGGCTTGGGCCAGGTTGTTTTTAAAGCTTTCGTCAACCAGTTTGCCAAAACCCTCCAGGGCTTTAACATCCTCATCATCCAACAAACCGCGTGAATCTGGAGCTATACCAAGATCCAACCCAGCACCCCTGCCCACACTTTTCAGGTAAAGTGAAAAGAGCTGCTCAGGATTCTTGGTCTTCCCTTTCTGTTCAGGATGGTAAAACCAGCCTGGCCTCAAGGGAACATCACATTCTGCAGGCACCCAGTTCTTGCCGCCCCTTGTACCAAAAGGATTGAACTCATGATCAAGGTTGCCGGGGATTGCTTCATTCATGCCTTTTGCCGGAACAGGTGTAAAAGTAGCCCAGGAGGTTTCTCCGGCGAAACCACTTTCATTGCCAACCCATCGCACATCCCAGCCAATGTCACTGAAAAGATTGGCCATGGGCTGCAGCTTTCTTGTAATCGCCCAGGTAGTATCCCAACCATAATAGGTTGATCTGTCAATTTTTCTGGTAGCCCTTTCACCGCCATAATAGCCATCTCCACCATTGGCGCCATCATGCCATGACATGAACAATTCACCATAATTGGTATAGAGTTCAGTCAACTGTTGTCTATAAATTTTTACATATTCTTGGGTACCATAAACAGGGTTGTTCCTGTCCCAGGGAGAACAATACACCCCAAACTTAAGACCTGCTTTTCTGCAGGCCTGTTCAAATTCCTTTACCATGTCCCCTTTCCCATCACGAAATGGAGATTGACTGATGTTGTATGCCGCAGTTTTTGTAGGCCAAAGAGCAAATCCATCATGGTGTTTGGCCACCAGCACCAGCCCTTTTAATCCTCCGGCCTTGAATGCTGCTACAATCTTGTCTGCATCAAATTGTTGAGGATTGAAAATCTTCGGGTCAGCATCGCCATAACCCCACTCCTTGTTTTCAAAGGTTGTAGGTGTAAAATGTACCAGGCCATACACTTGTACTTGATGCCATGCCAGCTGTCGGGCAGAAGGCAATGCTCCATAAGGCTGCGGGGGGTCCTGGGCAAAAATAAAACCTGCTGTCAAAACTAAAAATACCGGCAAAATTTTCCTGAAAAATCGCATGATGCTAAATTTAATTTTTTAATTTTTAAAGCCATTTTCTCCATACCATCCAAAAGGGTTATTAAATGAGTGGTAAGGGATAAGTTGTTTCTAAAAATATGCTTTTATTAAAATAAATAGTCGGGATTATCCTAAATTGTCCATATTAACCCAATATAAGTAGAAACATGCCAGCATCCCCCTTTGAACTTGCCAGTCCTTATGTAATTGTAACCGGAGGTGCCAGCGGCATTGGGCTATCCATTGTCAAATTGTTCCATGAGCAGGGAGCCATCGTTGATGTGTTAGACCTGAACAAACCCAGCGTTGAATCCCTTGAAGCAGCGAAATTAGACAAGGATACGGTTCATTTTCATGAAGTGGATATTACCAACCAACAACAGGTGAAAGAGATTGTATCCGTCATTGCCATCCAGCGTGGGATTGGTATTCTGGTCAACAATGCCGGCATCGCCCATATTGGGAATGCCATGAATACACCAGAGGAAGATTTCCAAAAGATTTTCAATGTCAATGTAAAAGGGGCCTACAATTGCATGCATGCATGTCTTCCCTTCATGGAAGAACAAGGCGAAGGGGTAATTCTCAACATGGCCTCGATCGCAGCTACGGTGGGCATCACCGATCGGTTTGCCTACAGCATGAGCAAAGGCGCCATCCTCTCCATGACACTGAGTGTTGCAAGAGATTTTATCAAGAAAGGGATTCGTTGCAACTGCATCTCACCAGCCAGGGTGCATACCCCATTTGTTGACGGATTCATCAACAAGCACTATCCTGATAATCAACAAGAGATGTTCCAGAAACTTTCGCAAAGCCAGCCTATTGGAAGGATGGGAAAGCCTGATGAAATTGCCACGCTATCCTTCTTTTTATGCAGCAAGCAAGCTTCCTTCATTACAGGCTGCGACTACCCCATTGACGGCGGATTTATTCGATTAAACAATTAAATTAATGATATGAAGTTATTCAGATTTGATAAGTCCGGAACTGTCGGACTTGGCATGGTGGATCAAGACGGAAAAAACATTGATATATCTGCATCAGGTATGGACCTGACTGAACATTTTTTTGAAGCCAATGGCATTGAAAAACTTGGTGCATGGATCAGCGAACATGGAAACAGTTGTAGTGAAATTGCCGGTGAAATCAATTATCTTTCTTGCGTTGGAAGACCGTCCAAAATCATTTGCGTTGGCCTCAATTATGCGAAGCATGCCAGGGAAAGCGGCATGGACGTTCCGAAGGAACCCGTATTGTTTTTCAAAAGCAGCTCTGCCCTGGTGGGTCCTAACCATCCCGTCATCATTCCAAAAGGATCCATCAAAACGGATTGGGAAGTGGAGCTGGCTGTAGTCATTGGAAAGAAAACATCTTACGTAAATGAAGAAGATGCCATGGAATATATTGCAGGATATTGTCTTCACAACGATTACAGCGAAAGGTCCTTCCAATTGGAGAGAGGTGGACAATGGGTGAAAGGGAAAAGCTGTGACAGCTTTGCGCCAATGGGCCCCTACCTTGTAACCAGAGACGAGGTGACTGACCCGCATCAGCTTCACCTTTGGCTGGACGTCAATGGAAAGAGGATGCAGGACTCAAGCACTTCAGACCTCATCTTCAACATCCCCCATCTTGTGAGTTATATCTCTCAATTCATGACCCTGCTGCCGGGTGATGTTATTAGCACCGGTACTCCTGAAGGGGTTGGCCTGGGACAGAAGCCAGAACCCTGGTACCTGAAAGCTGGCGACACCATCCATTTGGGCATAGAAGGACTTGGAGAACAACACCAAATTGCCATCGCCCATGAGAATTGATGCCCACCAACATTTCTGGAACCATGATCCCATCAAACATTTTTGGATCAATGATGACATGAAAGTCATCAAAAGGGATTTTAGTCCTGGAGACTTGGCGCCACTTCTCAAAGAATCCAAATTTGATGGAACCATTGCTGTTCAGGCAGATGAAACCATGGCTGAAACAACATTCCTTCTTGACCTCGCCAGGAAAAACGATTATATCAAGGCTGTGGTGGGCTGGGTTGATCTTCGAAAGGAAGCTGTTGAAGACGATTTGCTGATGCTCAAATCCCACCAAAAGTTAGCAGGATTTCGGTGCATCATGCAAGGAACAGAAGATGAAGCTTTTCTGAAAAATCGTTTATTTATACAAAACGTTTCGCGGCTTACCCAGTTTGATTTTACCTATGACCTGCTCGTGTTCCACAATCAAATGGAGTCATTGGTAAGGTTTACCGATAAACTTCAAGACAACAGGCTGATCCTGGACCATATTGGAAAGCCTGACATCAAAAACAAGCAGATCAAACAATGGAAAGAGCAGCTCAGGATACTCTCCTCCAATCCAAATATCTATTGCAAACTGAGCGGCATGCTGACAGAGGCTGATCATCAACGCTGGACCTATGACGACATCATGCCATACATGGAAACTGCGGCAGAATATTTTGGTGTTGACAGGCTTTGCTTTGGCTCAGACTGGCCTGTCTGTTTGTTGGCTGGAAGTTTCAAGCAGGTGCATGGTGTGGTAGATCGTTTTGTTGACCAACTCAACACAACAGAAAGGGAAAAGATTTTTGGAACCAATACTGCAGCATTTTATAAAATATAACCATGGATTTACAATTAAAAGGCAAAGTGATCATTGTAACCGGTGGGGCAAAAGGTATCGGCGAAGCCATCACCAGGGTGTTGGCAGCTGAAGGTGCGTTTCCCGTCATTTTGGGCCGAAGCGAGGCCGACAACCAGGCTTTGCTTGATCAATTGGGTACCGGTGGTCAGGTAAGAGCCGAATTGAATGATCCTGCACAATGCAAGTCGGCTGTTGAAGAAGCAATAACTCAATTTGGCAGGATTGACGGTGTGGTAAACAATGCAGGGGTAAACGATGGCGTTGGCCTTGAAAGCGGCGACTATGAAGGATTTGTGAAGTCTTTGCACAGCAATGTGATCCATTATTACTTGGTGGTGCAAGCTGCCCTCCCAGAATTGATCAAGAACAAGGGTGCCATAGTAAACATTGGCTCAAAGGTGGCAGAAACCGGCCAGGGCGGTACTTCTGGCTATGCAGCATCCAATGGCGGAAGGAATGCGCTGACCCGTGAATGGGCAGTGGAACTGCTGAAGTATGGTATCCGTGTAAATTCAGTCATCGTTGCAGAATGTTACACTCCGCTTTATGACCGCTGGATCAAGACCCTCTCCAACCCTGAAGAAACCTTGAAAAAAATCACAGACAGGATTCCGTTGGAAAAAAGAATGACAACCGGTGAGGAAATCGCCAACATGGTTGTATTCCTTTTATCACATCAATCATCACATACTACCGGACAAATCATCCACATTGATGGTGGTTATGTTCATCTTGACAGAGCTGCTTTACAATAAAAAAACTTGCCATGACCAAAACCAAAAACAACTACCTGCTTCCATTCATTCTGGTAACCAGCCTTTTCTTTTTATGGGGCATTGCCAACAACCTCAATGGAATTCTGATTCCCCATTTGAGAAAAGCGCTGCAGTTGAGCAACATGCAATCAACCTTCGTTGACACAGCGGTTTACCTCGCCTATTTTCTGGCAGCCATTCCTGCAGGAATCATCCTGAAAAAATTCGGTTACAAAAAAGGGATCATCACAGGACTGCTTGTATTTGCAATCGGAGCTTTTCTTTTTATTCCGGCAGCCAATTCCAGAACATACGAAATATTTCTGTTGGGACTGTTCATCATCGGATGTGGATTGACCATCCTCGAAACAGCCGCCAACCCTTATGCCACCAAATTAGGTGATGCAGAATCTGCCACGACGAGGCTTAATCTTGCTCAATCCTTCAACGGACTGGCAGCCTTTTTGGCCCCAGTGATGGGAACCATGTTCATCCTATCTGGCAAAGAATATTCACAGGAAGAAATGGCCATCATGTCTGAAGTAAACAAGATCGCTTACCTCAGTGGTGAAGCTGCCTCTGTAAAAATGCCGTATATGCTCCTTGGATTTTTCCTGGTAGGCATTGCCGTTTTATTCTTTGTAAACAAGTTTCCTGAATTCAAGGAAGAGGAAGAAGGAACAAATGCAGGAAGCCTTGGAGATGCATTGAAACATAAACACCTTGTTTGGGCAGTTATTGCACAATTGTTTTATGTTGGCGCACAGGTCTGTGTGACCAGTTTCTTTGTAAGAATGGCCATTTCTGGCGGTGGCGTTGATGAAAAAACTGCCGGCTACTACCTTGGCATTTATGGACTGTTGTTCATGGTCGGAAGGTTTGCAGGCACTGCCATGATGCGGTTCATTTCCCCCGAAAAACTTTTGTCACTCTATTCGGTTGCCTGCATTGTGCTCAGCCTGGTGGCCATCTATGCGGATGGTCAATATGTTGTCATCGCATTGGGCGGACTCGGGTTTTTCATGTCCATCATGTTCCCTACCATTTTCTCTCTGGGAATCAAAGACATGAAAGAGAATACCAAACCAGCGTCTTCACTGATTGTAATGGCCGTCATCGGAGGAGCAATATTTCCTGTAATCATGGGTAAGATCATAGACAACGCCAATGATAATATCCAGATTGGCTATGCCGTGCCGATGCTATGCTTCCTGGTCGTATTGTATTTTGGTTTAAAAGGCCATCAACCCAAAACAGCCTGACATGAAAACATTTTACCTGGCACTTGATTTGGTAGACAATGAAGCAAGGATTGCTGAGTACGAAGCCCATCACCAGAAAGTGGCTCCGGAAATACTGGAAAGCATTACCAGCAGCGGCATCACCAACATGATCCTTTACAGGACAGGCAACCGGCTGTTCATGATCATTGAAGCAGAAGACCGTTTTAGTTTTGAGGAAAAAAGCAAAATGGATGCCTCCAACCCAAAAGTTCAGGTATGGGAAGCCTTGATGGACACCTATCAACAACGGCTTCCCTGGACAGGAACAAATGACAAATGGATGATAATGAAAGAAATCTTCAACCTCAAGAAACAATGATCCTTTGCAGTATTGAGAAAAGCCCTTTCGGCGACCTGTTGATGGCTTCGGAGGAGGATAAAATTGTTTTTTGCTCTTTTATAGAAGACAAAGCACAATCACTGAAAGAGCTTGGATTTTATCTGAAGTTAAAAGAATGGAAACTTATTGGAGAAGCCATGCATCAGCCATTTGTCCAAGGACTGATCAACAACAATCATTTAAACAACCTCCTCTATCCTGAAGGAACAACATTTCAAAAACGAATCTGGGAGGAATTGATGAAGATTCCTGCAGGGGAAACCAGAACTTATCTTCAAGTAGCCATTGAAATAGGAAGCCCTTCCTCCGCAAGAGCTGTAGGCACAGCCATTGGAGCCAATCCCATTGCATGGTTGATCCCCTGCCACAGGGTCATTCAAACCACCGGTGGCCTTGGTGGTTACCGCTGGGGGTTGGAAAGAAAAAAATCATTGCTGGACTGGGAAAGATCCATGCATCCTTATCAGCTCAAGCAGTTTAGTCAAATCCCCCTTTTCCCCGATACAGGGTCACAGGCTTATCCAGCTTAAGCTCCAATACGGTAATGTATTTATCCTGAACACCTTTGGGTATATCGTTTTTTAATCCAAAAACTTTCATGGATGAATCGTTTAGCATGTATACAATATAAAACTATTCTTCTACTTGCTTTTCAACAACTGCAACCAGGTCATCGAAATTGACCTGGAGCGGCATGGTACCAAGATTTACAACAGCCTTCTTTCCCCTCATGGATGCCAATACACCTATCTTGTTGTTCTGGCTCATCAGCACCAGGTCGCCAGGGACAGGCGGATTGCCCGTTTCCATGTACCGGCTGTCGAGTTTTTTCTTTTTCTTTTCCGTTACCTGTTTCTCTTTTTGGTTGAACAGAAGTGCCTGCAGGTTTTTCATCAGTTGCTTTTTATCCTGATCAGATTCAGACCTTCTCCAATCGAATACAATCTGCTTGAGCTTGCGCTCCATGTCTTTCAGGTAAACCAATTTTTCCTGGGAAACAAGGTTCTGGTGTTTGAGCAGCTCCACTTGCTGGCTGTGCTTTTCCCTTTCCAGTTGTTGATTCAAAGACTTTCGCAACAATTCATTTTCCTTGATCATCTTCCGCAAATCCTTTTCCTTGCCTTCAATCATGCGCAAATCCTGTTCGGTTCGGTTGAGCAATTTATCAAGGGTAAAATGATTCTCATCCACCAATTCCTTTGCCCTGTTGATGAGTTCCTGAGAAAGACCTATTCGTTCTGCAATAGCAAACGTGTATGAGCTGCCGGGCTTCCCAAGATTCAATTTATACATGGGCAAAAGGCTTTTTTCGTCAAAAGCCATGGCCCCATTGATGATGCCAGAAGTCTTGCTGGCCATGACCTTCAGGTTCAGGTAATGCGTGGTTACAATACCGTAAGCATGGCGTTTGAGCAATTGTTCCAGAAAAACTTCGGCAAAAGCTCCTCCCAAATTGGGATCAGATCCACTTCCCAACTCATCAATGAAAAACATGGTTCTGCCATTGGCATCTTCCATGAAATATTTCATGTTTTTGAGGTGTGCACTGTAGGTACTCAGCTCAAATTCAATACTCTGGGTATCCCCAATATGGATCATGAGTTGCTTAAAAATCCCAAATACCGAATCCGGGTGAACCGGCACCAGCAAACCAGATTGTACCATCATTTGCAAGAGGCCAGTCGTTTTCAAACAAACGGTTTTACCTCCTGCATTGGGTCCTGAGATCAGGAGAATCCTGTTCTTTTCATCAAGGGTAAGGTCTAAGGGTATTACCTGCTTGCCAGATTTTTTATTGTAGATCAACAACAATGGATGGTATGCATTGATCAACTTGATGCCTGAACTGTCTTCCACATGTGGAATATGGGCATCCATTGTTTGGGCAAGTTTGGCCTTGGCCCTGATGAAATCGTATTCACCCAATACTTCCATGTATTGTTTCAACAAGGGGCTCTGGTAAGAAAGCCTTGCTGTCAGGTCTCTCAGTATTTTGTATTCTTCATCCCGTTCATCATTCTCGAGTGAAAAAATTTCATTGTTTACTTCAATCGTTTCTTCAGGCTCAATGAAAGATGTACGCCTGGTATCACTTTCTCCATGCAAAATTCCCTTGACTATTCTCTTGTGTTCGGCGTAAATGGCGAGTACCCTTCTGCCATTGAGGAAGGATTCTTCAATGTCGGCAATGTATCCTGATTTCTGCAACTTACTGAGCATCCGATCGAAGGTCCTCCGCTGCTCATTTCTTTTTCGGTAGAGTGCCATCCGGATTCTGGAAAGATCCGTTGACGCAGTGTCTACCACCCTGCCATCATCCCCAATGATGCGGTCTATTTCTTCCGGTATCGATTTTTCAAAACGGGTTTGGCTGACGACCTGGAACAAAGCGCTGTAATTGCTTGTCCTTTCTTCATCAAACCACCGAAAAATGCTTTTGATGTTTTCGGCAAGGTTCCTGAAAAGTTTAAAAATATCTCCTCCCAATACAGCACCCGGGATAGACAAAAGTTTCAGCTCCTTCGACAGGTTGAAGACCTGGTCGTGCTGAAAGGTTTGTCCGGCAGACATGATTTGCAAATATTGGTAAGATTGTCGCAACTCAAGCTCAATAAATTGTTTTCGGGTATGGATCCGCAAATTGGCGGCACGCTCCTTCCCGAAATGGGTTCGGGTCTGCTCATCAAGGAGGTTCCTGACCTTGTCAAATTCAAGCTGAACGGTTGCGGATGATGGATACAATTTCATGTTAAACGAATGCTAAACTGGGTGCAAAATTAAGCCTAAAAACACTCCCAATCTCATTTCAACATAACTTAGGGTCATATTCTTACTCATCAATTGATAAACATGAAAATAATCATCCAACTCCTGTTGTCTTCATCCCTTTTCATGTCTGCTTGTGCACAACAAAAACAGCAAAACCAGGCAACTGAAAGCAAAAAAATAAAATCAACTTCCATGAATACAGAGAAAATCACCTTCGGAAACGGTTGTTTCTGGTGTACTGAAGCCATTTTCCAGCAAGTGAAAGGTGTGGTAAAATCAACCAGTGGCTACAGCGGAGGACATGTCGAAAACCCAACCTACGAGCAGGTTTGTGAAAAAAATACCGGACATGCAGAGGTGATTCAAATTGAATACAATCCTGCTGAAGTAACGGCGGATGAACTGCTGGAAGTATTTTGGCAAACACATGACCCCACTACCTTGAACCAACAGGGAAATGATGTGGGTCCACAATACCGCAGTGTTGTTTTTTACCACAACGAAAAACAAAAAGAAAGGGCTGAATTCTTCAAGAAGAAACTGGATGAAAGCGGTGCTTTTTCAGGTCCGATCGTCACAACCATCGAACCTTTCACCAAGTTTTATGTGGCAGAAAATTATCACCAGGACTATTACAAGAGAAACGGGAACCAGCCGTATTGTTATTTTGTGATCAGGCCCAAAATGGAAAAATTTGAGAAGGCGTTCAAGGATAAAATGAAAAAATAACGAAAATAGATGAAGCATATTTACGCCCTAATAATATTGCTTGTGTTGGTAGTGCAGTCAAATGCCCAGATCAACAGTCAAGCAAAATCATATACCCATGCAGATACTTTGAGGGGTTCTTTGAACGAAGCAAGGAATTGGTGGGATGTGCAGCATTATGCCATTTATGTGGAGCCTGATTACGAGAACAAAACCATCAGTGGCAAGGTTGACATCAGGTTCAAAGTATTGAAACCTGGCAAAACCATGCAAATTGACCTCCAGGAGCCCATGCAATTGGGAAAGGCATATATTGGCGATAAGCCCATGACTTTCAAGAGGGAAGGGAATGTTTTCATCATCAACGTTTCAGTTCCGCTTCCCAAAGACAGCATTGTCACACTGGCACTTCAGTTTCAAGGGAATGTAACGGTTGCCAAACGCCCGCCTTGGGATGGTGGCTGGATATTTTCCAAGGACAAACTCGGCAGGCCCTGGATGAGCGTTGCCTGCCAGGGGCTTGGTGCAAGCGTTTGGTTCCCCTGCAAGGATCACCAAAGTGATGAACCCGATCAAGGAGCCACCTTGAAAATCAATGTCCCTGATTCCCTGATGGCTGTTGGCAATGGCAGGTTGATTGAAAAAGAATCATACAAACAAGGTTGGACTGCTTACAAGTGGGAAGTGAAAAACCCCATCAACAACTACAACATCATCCCCTACATTGGAAAATATGTTTCCTTCAGCGAATCATATCCCGGTGAAAAAGGCAAGCTCGATTGTGATTATTGGGTGCTGGATTATAACCTGGACAAAGCCAAAAAGCAGTTTACCCAGGTCAAGGCCATGCTGCAGGCATTTGAACATTGGTTCGGGCCTTATCCGTTTTATGAGGATGGCTTCAAGCTCGTGGAAGCGCCACACCTTGGCATGGAACACCAGAGTGCCGTTGCCTATGGCAATGGGTTTCAAAATGGATACAGGGGCAGAGACCTCTCTGGAAGCGGGTGGGGATTGAATTGGGACTTCATCATCGTTCATGAAAGTGGCCATGAATGGTTCGGGAATAACATCACCACCAATGAATTGGCTGACATGTGGGTGCACGAAGGATTCACCAACTATTCTGAAACCATTTTCACTACCCATCATTATGGCAAGGATGCTGGAAATGAATATGTACAAGGAACCAGGAAACTGGTTCAAAACGATTTGCCCATCATAGGGAAATATGGCGTGAATGAAGAAGGTTCCGGAGACATGTATTACAAAGGGGGCAACCTGGTTCACCTGATTAAGCAATTGTTTAATGACGATGAAAAATTCAGGATGGCTTTGAGAGAAATGAACAAACGGTTTTATCATGCCACCACTACTTCTGCAGCCGTCGAACAATTCTGGAGCGAACAGCTGAAAAGAGATCTCTCTCCCCTTTTTGACCAGTACCTGCGTTCAACCAAAATCCCAACCCTGGAAATCCAGAAAAACGGGAATAAAATTAAATACAGGTGGTCAGACTGCAACAGCAATTTCAACATCCCTATTAGGGTTTTTGTCGATGGTCAGACAAAATGGCTTGAACCCATTACCGAATGGAAGGAATTCACGTTAAAAGAAAAAATCAGTACGATAGAACCTGATAAGAATTTCTTTGTGGGATTTGCAGTGCTACAATAGTCTCCCAGCCTTGACAAATCTTCTGCTCCAGTAAGCCTCATCCAAATCGCTGATTACCACTCCCATGGAAGTGGATGCATGAACAAACTTGTTATTGGATATATACATGCCAACATGGGAAATACTCCTGCCGGCAGCGAAGAAAACAAGGTCACCCTCTTTCAAATCCTGCTTTGAAATCTCTTTGCAAAAATCGGCCTGTTCTCTTGAGGTTCGGGGAAGGGATATGCCAAACGCTTCGTTGGTGAGCCCCTGCACAAAGGCAGAACAATCTATTCCCTCCTTTGAATTACCCCCAATCCGGTAAGGCACAGCCCACCACTGGTGAACATATTCAACCAGTCTCTTGTTGGTCAATTTCTCCACTTCAATATTGAGCAAAACAGCATACCTGAAAACAACAGGCGGGATATACTCTATTCCCTGCAAATCATTCAAATACCCCATTGATGATTTATCATCGATGAACCCAATGGCTGCACTGGGCCTTTCCACCGATGGATCAGATTTAAGCCCTTTAGGGTTGAGGGCGATAGCAATGTCATCAAAAAAAGGAGAATTCCTGGATACCGTTTTTTTGATGGGAGATGCTTTGAAAAGGGCACAGGATTGAAACAGGGCTGCTAAACAGATGAAGAACAATATTTGACTGCGGTTCAATGCCATTTGTGTTGTGGAAAAACCCTTTCCTTCTTTTGCTGTTTATTTACGAAATTTGATCTCTTCGATCCACTAAAACTACCATGTCACGTTTCTCACATCTACACGTTCATACCCAATATTCTTTGCTGGATGGTGCAGCAAACATTGGAGCCATGTACAAAAAGGCCATCAATGATAACATGCCCGGAATGGCCATTTCTGACCATGGCAACATGTTTGGTGTTTTTCAATTTGTTGCGGAAGCGCACAAACACCACGCCGATCCGAACGACAAAAATAGTCCTTTGAAAGTAAAACCCATCGTTGGATGTGAATTTTACATAACAGAGAACAGGCACAGGAAAACATTTTCAAAGGAAGAAAAGGACCCCAGGCACCATCAGATCCTGTTGGCAAAAAATGATATCGGGTATAAAAACCTGGTAAAACTGACCTCTCTTGGATACATTGAGGGACTGTACAGCAAATATCCAAGGATTGATAAAGAGCTGATTCACAAGTATCATGAGGGTCTTATCGCAACCACTTGTTGCCTTGGCGCCCTGGTTCCACAGACCATCATGCGAAAGGGGGAACAAGACGGTGAGAATGAGTTCAAATGGTGGTTGAATATTTTTCAGGATGACTATTATGTTGAGCTGCAGCGCCATGGCATGCCTGAGCAAGAAAAGGTGAACCAGGTATTGCTCAAGTTTGCCAAAAAATACAATGTAAAGGTGATTGCCTCCAATGACTCCCATTATGTTGATCAAAAAGACTTTAACGCACACGATATCCTGTTGTGCATCAATACCGGAGAAAAAGTAGCCACTCCCGCAGCGAGGGAGTTCTCTGATGATGATGTCAGCCTCAAGAACAAGCGGTTTGCTTTTCCCAATGACCAATTCTACTTCAAGAATACGGCTGAAATGACATCCGTATTTCATGACCTTGAGGAGGCCATCGACAATACCAACGAAATCGTGGACAAAGTTCAGGTGTTGGATCTTAAAAGGGATATCCTTCTCCCCCATTTTGTGGTGCCCAAGCAATTTGCGACACAGGATGAATACCTTGAACACATCACCAGGGAAGGTGCGAAAAAAAGATATGAAGTCATTACCCCTGAAATAGAAGAACGCCTGAATTTTGAGCTGTTCACCATCAGAACCATGGGTTTTGCCGGATACTTCCTGATTGTGTCTGACTTCATCAAGGCTGGAAGAGATTTGGGCGTATTCATTGGCCCCGGCAGAGGTTCTGCGGCTGGTAGTGTGGTGGCATTTTGTATCGGCATCACCAATATTGACCCCATCAAGTACAAGCTCCTGTTTGAACGTTTTCTCAATCCAGACAGAAAGTCCATGCCCGATATCGATACAGATTTCGATGATGAGGGAAGGCAGAAAGTGATCGATTATGTGGTAAACAAATACGGGAAGAACCAGGTGGCGCAAATTGTTACCTATGGTACCATGGCCGCCAAAATGAGCATCAAGGATGTTGCCAGGACCATGGATCTTCCCCTGATCGAATCCAATATACTTGCAAAGCTGGTGCCAGAAAAACCGGGCATCACCCTCAAAAGGCTTTTGCATGCTTCGCTTAAAGGCGATGACAGCTTGGTTGAAAAGGAATCGCTGAACCAGGATGAGATTGAAAATGCCAAGATGCTCCGCGATATTTATGGTGGCAAAGACATCCGAAGCCAGGTACTACACGAGGCAGAGATCCTTGAAGGTTCTGTTCGAAATACTGGTATTCACGCTGCAGGCATCATCATTGCCCCAAGGGATTTGACAGACCTGCTTCCGGTTTGCATCGCCAAGGATTCGCCCATGTGGGTCACCCAAATAGAGGGCAGCATGATTGAGGATGCTGGTGTCATCAAGATGGACTTCCTTGGATTGAAGACACTGAATGTGATCAAAACATCCCTGGCGCTCATCAAAATGAACTATGGTGTTGAAATCGATATTGATAAAATACCGTTGGATGACGAAAAGGCTTTCAGGCTTTACCAACTCGGTGAAACCATCGGTACCTTTCAATTTGAGAGCCCAGGCATGCAAAAATACCTGCGCGACCTCAAGCCGGATAAGTTTGAAGACCTGATTGCAATGAATGCCCTCTACAGGCCAGGTCCCTTGGAATATATCCCCAACTTCATCAACCGAAAACATGGCCGCGAAGCCATTTCCTATGACCTGGATGAAATGCAGGAATACCTGGAGGAAACCTATGGAATCACCGTTTACCAGGAGCAGGTCATGTTGCTGGCGCAGAAGATTGCCGGATTCAGCAAGGGTGATGCCGATGTTTTGCGAAAGGCCATGGGTAAGAAACAAAAATCTGTGCTTGATAAAATGAAAGGGCAATTCATCGGGAATGCCCTGCTGAAAGGATATCCGGAAGATAAATTGCAGAAAATCTGGACAGACTGGGAAGCTTTTGCGCAGTATGCCTTCAATAAATCTCACAGTACCTGTTATGCGTTTATTGCCTACCAGACAGCTTACCTAAAGTCAAATTACCCCTCAGAATTCATGGCGGCAGTATTGAACCATGCCGGATCCATAGAAAAAATCACCTTCTTCATGGAGGAGTGCAAACGAATGGGGCTCAATGTATTAGGACCAGACATCAATGAATCGCTTCAGAGTTTTGCCGTAAATAAAAAAGGGGAAATCAGGATCGGGCTTGGTGGGCTGAAAGGTGTTGGTGAAGCGGCGGTGGAGTCTATCATTGAAGAAAGAGAGAAGAGTGGGCATTATGTATCCATTTATGAATTGGTCAAAAGGGTCAACCAAAGGACGGTAAACAAAAAATCTTTGGAGAGCCTGGCGATGTCTGGAACTTTTGATTGTTTTCTTGAATTGCACAGGGCCCAGTATTTCTTTCAGCCACCGGGAGACAGCTCCAACGGACTGGAAAAGATCATCAAATACGGCAACATCTGGCAGGGCCAGTCAAACTCCAACCAAAATACCCTGTTTGGAGACCTATCCCTTGTACAGGAAATTCCCCCACCCAAGGTTCCTGATTGCCCTCCATGGTCGTTGACTGAAGTCCTGGAGAAGGAAAAAGATGTTACAGGCATGTTCCTCAGTGGGCATCCCCTAGATCATTACCGGTTTGAGTTGAAGTATTATGGCATCCTGCCCATCAATGATTACAATGAATTCAAAGGAGGCATTGAACTGCAGAAAAGCCCCAACCAGCCATTGAAACTGGCCGGATTGGTTACCGCTGCCCAACACAAGATTTCAAGGGCAGGTAAAAAATATGGAAGCATTACCATTGAAGACTTTTCAAGTAAAGTGGAAATCACCCTGTTTGGAGACATGTACGTGAAATTCTCCAACTATTTTGTTGCGGGAAGTTGCATCCATATAAAAGGCAACTTTGAGAAATGGGAAAGCAGGAATGAATGGAATTTCAGGGTTTCGGAGATTTGTTTGCTTGAAACCATCAAAAGGGCCTTCACCAGACAACTGCAACTTACGCTTCAGGCGGGGAGCATTTCCGAATCCCATGCCGCATTTCTTCACAACAACCTAAAGAAAAATCCTGGCAAAACCAGGCTGAAGCTGATCATGATTGACCAGGTGGAAAGGCTGAGGGTACAAATGAAGACTACTGAAAAGGGATTTGAGATGAATGACGAAATGGCCGATTTTCTGGAAAACAACCCCCTGATTGAGGTACAAGTTGACGCTGTATAAATGAAACATGTCTTTTTATGAAATATTAAAAATTGGAGCTAATTTTGCATCTCACTTAGTTATCTAACATACAATCCAAATACATGGCAAAAGAATTTACAGACGACAATTTCCAGGTTGAAGTACTGGACTCAGATAAGCTCTCGATGATCGATTTTTGGGCTGAATGGTGTGGCCCTTGCCGTGCCATTGGGCCTGTTGTAGAAGAACTCAGCAAGGAGTTTGAAGGAAGGGTTAACATCGGAAAAGTAAATGTGGACCACAACCCACAGCTCTCCATGAACTATGGTATTACTTCTATCCCTGCCATTCTTTTCATTAAAAATGGCCAGGTGGTGGACAAGCTTGTAGGCGCACAGCCCAAACACAGTTTTATTAAGCGGATTGAATCTCACCTATAACCCGCAATTGTATTAATTTTGAAACCGTCACCCAGTGGCGGTTTTTTTTATTTCCCATGGCAACCATTCGCAAGCAGAGCATTTATTC